>JASBZN010000016.1 GCA_029983435.1 Urinicoccus sp.
TAGCAACTGTTGGGGTAAAACGGATAAAACGGGGGTGAAAATATCGTAAGTTTTAGGGATAAAAATAACATCATCAGTTACTTCTTTGACATCTTCAAAATTTTCCTGTGCAATGGCGAGGGCATAGGCACCTCGTGCTTTAACTTCTTTAACATTAGAAATGGATTTATCCACTAAATTTTTTTGGCTAATAACAAAAATAACTGGGACACCGTCTTCTAAAAGGGCAATGGACCCATGCTTTAATTCTCCAGATTGGAAGGAAACAGCATTAATGTAGGAAATTTCTTTTAATTTTAAGGCACCTTCTTTAGCACTTAAATAATCAATTCCTCGACCTAGATAAAAGATACTCTTTGCATTTTTGATTTTTCCAGCAAGTTTTTTATAATTGTCTTGATGGTCCAAAAGTTCTTGAACTTTAGAGGGAAGAGTATAGAGCTCTTTAACATATTTTTCGGCATCTGTATTGGATAGGCAATCTAACTTCAATGCAAAGTCAATAGCCAAAGCGTAGAGAGAAATTAATTGTGTTGTGTAGGCTTTTGTTGAAGCTACGCTGATTTCAGGCCCTGCATTACAATAAATAACCTTATGGGCTTCTCTAGCAATAGAAGATCCAACAACATTAGTAATCGCTAAAATTTTAGCACCCTTAGCCTTTGCTTCACGCATAGCAGCTAAGGTATCTCCCGTTTCACCGGATTGAGAAACAACAATAATTAGGGAATCCTCATCAATAAAGGGTTGGTAATATTTCAATTCCGAAGCAATTTCACTTTGACATTTTTTGTGAATTAATTTCTCCATGGCTCGCATACCAACTTCAGCAGCATGATAAGCAGTGCCACAGGCCGTAAAGTAAATATTTTTGATAGAAGAAAGTTCTTCTTTGCTTAAACTTTCTTGTCCCAAGTTGGGCATTCCCTTAGAAAATTTGGTATCTAAAGACTGCTTTAACACTTCTGGTTGTTCAAAAATTTCTTTTAACATAAAATGGTCAAAACCATTTTTACTAGCTTTTTCGATATCTAAATCGGTATGTTCTATTTTTTTATCCAAAGTTTCTCCTTCAAAGTTATAAAAACAAATCGAATCTTGCTTTATTAAAGCCATTTCTCCATTATTCATAGAAATAATATCTTTTGTATAGTTTAAAACGGCGGGGATATCAGAAGCAATCATGTAGCCATTTTTTTCCATGCCTACTAAGAGGGGACTTTCGTTGCGAATAGCAATAAGTTGATCAGGATATTTTTCTGAAACGACACCAATGGCATAAGCTCCTTCCAAGGCATGAACAACCTTTAAGGCAGTTTCCAAAAAATCGCCACAATTATAGTACTCAAAAAGGTTAGAAATTACTTCTGTATCGGTATCTGATTTAAAAGTAAATCCTTGATTCATTAGTTCTGTTTTTAAAGTTAAAAAGTTTTCAATGATTCCATTGTGAACAACAGAGAAGCTACCATTTTGGCTTAAGTGAGGATGGCTGTTGACATCGCTTGGGACTCCATGTGTTGCCCAACGTGTATGTCCTATTCCAATATTACCTTCTAATTTATAAGTAGTTAAAGCTTCCTTTAAAACATTTAATTTACCCACTCTCTTAAGAGTTTTAATTTTTGCATTACAGTCTAAAATGGAAATGCCTGAAGAGTCATAACCACGGTACTCAAGTTTTTCCAACCCATGGATAATTCGTTCTTCTGCACTTTCAAAACCGCAGTATCCTACTATACCACACATAGGCTACCTCCAATAATTATATTTAGAGATTCACGGCACCCTTTTTGTCTATAAAAGCTTTGTTAGGTGCTGGGGCTGTGATACCCTTGGAGCATCCGCCGAATTTTCGATCACTCCATTCCTCGTCAACCTTTTGGCTCTGGCGCTTGTTTATATTTTTATCTCTAGAAATGAAATTATATCATATTCAAAAGAGAATGTAAATTTAGGGCTAAAACTACACAAATAAAGGCTTATCAAAGTAAATAAATCATTAAAATAAACTTGTGAAAATGTTTTGTACATGGTATGATATGGATAGCCTAAATGAATGAAATTTGACAGGTATCCTAATATGTGCTTCAAATTTTAAGATTTAGGAAATAAAGTTTGGAGGAAAACAATGAACGGAACTGTTAAATGGTTTAACGCAGAAAAAGGTTTTGGATTTATTACAACAGACGAGGGAACAGATGTGTTTGCTCATTTCAGTCAAATCCAAAAAGAAGGTTTTAAAACACTTGAAGAAGGTCAAAATGTAAGTTTTGACGTTGTAGAAAGTGAAAAAGGCCTTCAAGCTGAAAATATTGAAGTTTTATAATATTAGCCTCTTAGAATATTCTAAGAGGTTTTTATTTAAGGAGGTAGTATGACTCAAGATAGAAAATTATTGGCAAAAGTAGAAGACGCTTGCATCTATGAAGATCAAGTTGTTGAATTTATTAAGAGAATGGATCCCGCTCTTTTAAATCAGTTCAAAAAAACAGATGGAATTGCCCATGTGATAGGGGAGTTAGTCCACCAAGAACTTTTGTTACTAGATGCTAAGAAAAAACATTATGACCAAGAAGAAGATTTTAAAGAAGCTCTTAGCCTAACAAAGGATAACTTATTAAAATCTTATGCATTTTCGAAGACCTTGGAAGGTATTGATGTGACAGAAGAAGAAGCAAGAGAGTTTTTTGAAGAGAACAAAAATATTTTTGCCAGCAAGGATTCAGTAAATGCAAGCCATATTTTACTAGCAACAGAAGAAGAAGCCAAGGAAATTAAAGACAAATTAGACCAAGGAGAAGATTTTTCTGAACTAGCTAAAAAGCATTCTACCTGTCCTTCAAAGGATAATGGCGGAAACTTAGGTACCTTCCAACCAGGACAAATGGTGAAGGCTTTTGATGAAGCAGTATTTTCTATGGAAGTAGGAGAAATTTCTGAGCCTGTTAAAACAGAATTTGGCTACCATCTTATTAAACTCCATTCTAAAAACAAAGGATATCAAAAAAAGTTTGAAGATGTTAAAGACCAATGCATGCAAGAAGCACTTCGCTTAAAGCAACAAAAGGCCTATTTGGAAAGAATGGAAGAATTAAAAAAAGAATACACAATTACCTACTATTAAGAAACAATTATTTAGCAGAAATGGCTATATAAATTTTTTGATTTTTAGTATAATAGAGTAACAGACCATTTGTGCTGTCTGTTAATATTAAAGAATCAATTAAAGGAGAAATTTATGGCAAATCACGATCACTGTAATCATGACCATGACAATAATTGTTGCGGTAACCATCAACATCAAGAAGAAGAGTTTCCACTTATTCATTTAGAATTGGAAGATGGAGAAAACTTAGACTGCATCGTCTATGGAACTTTTGACTTTAATAATAAGTCCTACATTGCTTTAATTCCTGATGAAGGGGAAGAAGAAAGTCTTCTTTTATATGAATATGAAGACTTAGGTGATGATGAGATGGATTTAAAACTAATTGAGGAAGAGGAATTTGATGCGGTAGCGGATGAATTTGAAAGACAGTTCCCCGTTGAAGACGAAGAATAGAATACCCTACAATCAATATAGTGACTATCTAAAAAACAAATATCAAGAACGTGTTTACAAACTACCCATTAAGTTGGATTTAACTTGTCCAAATCGAGATGGGACATGCTCTAGAGGGGGTTGCATCTTTTGCGGAGAAGAAGGAGGTTCTTTTGAGAATCTAGAAAATCTCAGTGTGAAAGACCAGCTCTTACAAAATATGGACTATATTGGTAAAAGATATAAAGCCAAGAAATTTATTGCGTATTTTCAAAATTTCACCAATACCTACCAACCCTTGGATCAGTATGTTAAAGCTTTAGAAGATTGCCGATTGGAAAATATTGTTGGAGTCAATATCTCCACACGACCTGATTTTTTAGGCGAAGACTATTTAAGGGCGACACAAGAAATTTGTCAAGGGTTGGATGTTTGTTTTGAATTGGGGCTTCAAAGTGTAAATAATCATACACTTAAAAAGCTGAATCGAGGGCATCAGTTGTCAGATTTCATTTCTGGAGTTTTAAAACTTAAGGATTACGGTTTTCGAATTGCGGTTCATATGATTATGGATCTTCCTTGGGATGATGATCTAGACATTATAGAAGGGGCTAAAATTTTAAATGCTCTAGAAATTGATGAGGTTAAGCTCCATTCCCTCTATGTCTTAAAAAATACACCTTTGGAGGACATGGTCTTAAAGAAGGAAGTAGATTTACTGACTAAAGAAGATTTTCAACGAAGGGTTATTTTATTTTTATCTTATCTGAATCCGTCCATTGTTGTTCAAAGGATTATCGGCCGTGCTCCTAAAGAAGCATGCAGGTTCTGTAATTTTGGAGAATCGTGGTGGAAAATTCGAGATGAAATTATTGACAAAATGAATTCGAAATCAATAGAACAGGGAAGTTCTATTTGATAGAAATAAAAGAAAGGAATGATGATCATGATAAAATTTATTTTAGGAGCTAAGGGTTCTGGAAAGACAAAATGGCTTATTGATCATGCCAATGATGACTTAAAATCTGGAAATGGAAACATTGCTTTTATTGATGCAGATGATGACCACATTTTTAGTTTAGATTATCAAATTCGACTAATCAATGCTAAAGACTATGGCTTAACAAACGTTGACTCCTTATATGGATTCTTATGTGGTTTAATGGCCATGGATTTTGATTTAGAAAAAATCTATGTGGACAGCATGTATAAAATTATTGATTTAAACCAAGACAACATTCTTGAATTACATGAAAAATTGTCTTCCCTTGAAGAAATCAAAGATAAGAAAATATTTATTAACGTAGATTGCTTAACGGAGGACTTACCTGAAAAGTTGCGAGAATGCTCTGAAGAAGTAACTTTAGAAGAATGATTGAGACCGGGTTATCCCGGTCTTTCAGTTTTAGGATAGAGGAGGTGCCCTAATGGGCAATAGAAAATTAATTATTCGAATACTTGCCGTCCTTCTTGCATTAAGTATGATTATACCAATTCTACTTACTGTTTTTTGATTGAGTGCCATATGGATGCAGATAAAAGACAAGCTTTAAAATTTTGTCAAAGAAGATCAAAACTTATTGCAGATTACACAAAGGGGTCCATGACAAAAAGAGAATTTATTCTCAACAACTTTCAATTGGCGAACCAAATGAGTGGACCCTATATTAAAGTGGATAGCTTTGAAAAAGCTCTTTTTAACTACCAATACTACAATTGCATGGCTAAACATTATTCTATGTTGGCAAGACGGCATAAAAAGAATAAGAAAAACAAAAGAATGTATACCCGATATTTTTCTTTGGGGAATTCTTATTACGACAAAAAAGATGCCAGTGTTTATAAAATATTGGAACTTTTAGACTATCAAGCCATTAAAGCCTATCCTATTGAAACAGACTCAAAAAGACTGGACAACAAGCTCTTTGAAATCGTGGCAACCCAAAGGGATAAAGCAATCTTTCACTCTATATCTCCTGAAATAAAAAAGCTTTTGTGTGAAAAAGGACTCTTTGATGGAAATAAAAGACCATCTTTAATTTCCGACTATATTAACGATACATATTGAAAGAAAGAGGGAAGGGAAATGGATTATCAAAATTTAAAAGCGACAGATGAAGAAATCTATAACATCATTAAAAAAGAAATGGACCGACAAGAAGATCATATTGAACTCATTGCATCAGAAAACTTTGTCTCTAAGGCTGTTTTAGAAGCTATGGGAAGTGCCCTTACCAATAAATACGCGGAAGGATATCCCCAAAAGCGCTATTATGGTGGGTGTGAAGTAGTGGACCTAGCGGAAGATTTAGCCCGCGATCGTTTAAAAAAACTCTACCAAGCAGATCATGCCAATGTCCAACCCCATTCTGGGGCCAATGCAAACTTGGCTGTTTATGTAGCTCTTTTAAATCCTGGAGATACAGTTCTAGGAATGAACCTATCTCATGGGGGCCACTTGACGCATGGAAGTCCAGTTAATATTTCTGGGAAGTATTTTAACTTCGTCGACTATGGTGTAGATAGTAAGACAGAAAGAATTGATTATGATCTTGTTTATGATCAAGCAAAAAAACATAAACCAAAACTTATTGTAGCAGGAGCCTCTGCATATCCTAGGAAAATTGACTTTAAAAAGTTTGGAGAAATTACTCATGATACAGGAGCTCTTTTAATGGTTGATATGGCCCATATTGCAGGCTTAGTAGCTACAGGTCACCACATGAGTCCTATTCCCTATGCAGATATCGTTACAACGACAACCCATAAAACTCTTCGAGGACCTCGGGGAGGAGCTATTTTATGCAAAGAAGCTTTTGCAAAAGATATTGATAAGGCACTCTTCCCAGGTCTTCAAGGGGGACCATTGATGCATGTGATTGCTGCCAAAGCTGTAAGCTTTAAAGAAGCTTTAGAACCCTCTTTTAAAGACTACCAAGAAAATGTTATTCAAAATGCTAAAGCATTGGCTGAAACCTTAATGAATAAGGGGATTGATCTTTGTACAAATGGGACAGATAACCACCTTATTTTAATGAATTTAACTTCATTGGGGATGACAGGAAAAGATGGAGAGGCTCTTTTGGGAGAAGGCGGCTTAGCTGTCAATAAAAATACCATTCCTAATGAGACGCAATCACCTTTTGTGACAAGTGGGATTCGGATTGGGACTGCTGCTATGACAAGTCGTGGCTTTACTCAAGAAGATTTTAGGCAAGTGGGAGAAATTATTGCAGGGCTTTTGAAAAAAGAAATGACTTGCCAAGAGTCACAAAAGCTGGTTAAAGAACTCTGTGCTAAGCATCCTCTCTATCGATAAAATAAAAAAGTTAGGAGACAAGGTGTGGAAATAAAAAATAACTATAGTTATCAAAATACAATTCAAGAAGTCTTTCCAAATACCATTGCCTCCGATTTAGGAATACAAAAGGGAGATCAGTTAGTTTCTATTAATGATCAACCTGTTAAGGATATTATTGATTATCGTTTTTTAACTCATGATGAATACCTTCAAATGGAAATAAAAAAGAAAACGGGAGACCATATTATCTTTGAAATTGAAAAAGACTTTGATGAAGATTTGGGCCTGGACTTTACAAATCCCCTTATTGACCATGCAAGGTCTTGTTCGAATCATTGTATTTTTTGTTTTATTGACCAATTACCAAAAAACTTAAGATCAACCCTTTATTTTAAAGATGATGATTCCAGGCTATCTTTTTTACAGGGAAATTTTATCACTTTAACAAATATGTCAGACGATGAAATTAATCGAATGATTAAATACCGGATAAGCCCTGTTAATGTCTCTATTCATACGACAAACCCTGACCTCAGGGGAAAAATGCTTCGTCATCCCAAGGCAGGGGATATTTTGAATACACTAAAGCGTTTCTATGAGGCTGAATTAGAAATAAATGGTCAAATCGTTTTAATTCCTGGGATAAATGATGGAGAAGAATTACAAAAAACAATGGAAGATCTTTATAATCTATATCCTAGTCTGGGGTCTGTAGCCATTGTTCCCGTAGGTTTGACCAAACACCGGAAAAATCTCTATCCTTTAGAAGAATTTGATCAAGCAGGTGCCTTGAAAGTCATCTCCATGGTAGAAAAGATGCAAGAAAAGTCTTTGAGAGAAAAGGGAAGCCGTTTGTTTTTTCTCTCGGATGAATTTTATTTAAAGGCGCATGCAGATTTGCCAAAAGAAAGAGAATATGAAGACTATCCCCAAATTCAAAATGGTGGGGGTATGACCAGGTCTTTTTTAGAAGAAGTTTATCAAGCGCTAGAAAAAGACAGCAAGCGTCTTGCTGAAAAGGCTAAGAAAAATCCTCGCCATATTGCCTTTGTAACATCTACCTTATCCAAAGGGACCATGGAAAGAATAAAAGAAGCCTTAGAAAAATCTATCCCAGATTTAAAAATAGATGTCCATACAGTTAAAAATAATTTTTTTGGAGAGTCTGTGAATGTCTCTGGGCTACTAACGGGCCAGGATGTGGTGAATCAATTGAAAGGCATCCAGGTGGATGCTATAATGTTACCAAGAAATATGTTTCGCGAAGATATGCTCATTACTCTAGATGATCAGACAGATGAATTATTAGAAAAACAATTAAAACATAAAATTTATTTAGGGCCCTGGGATGGTTTTAAATTTATCCAAAAAATAGAAAAGGTGATAGACGATGAGTGAGCAAATTGTATGTATTGTTGGGAAACCAAATGTAGGAAAGTCTTCTCTGTTTAATAAAATTGTGGGTCAAAGAATATCCATTACAGAGGATACACCAGGGGTAACACGAGATCGTATCTACAGTCAAGCCTCTTGGCTAGGCCGAGATTTTATTTTGATTGATACAGGTGGGCTAGATATTAAGTCCGATGATACTTTTATGAAAAATATTAGAGTACAAGCAGATATTGCTCTAGAGACAGCCGATGTCATCCTCTTTGTTGTAGATGGGGTAGAATCTGTTACGTCTATGGATAGAGATTTAGCCACAAGGTTACGACAAACGAATAAAAAAGTTATTTTAGTGGTAAATAAATTTGATTCCAAAAAGACTAAGGAAAACATGTATGATTTCTATGAGTTGGGTTTTGGGGAACCTATTTATGTCAGTGCAGAACAAGGTCAGGGGATTGGTGATTTATTAGATGAAGTCATTGAAGATTTCCCCATTACATATCCAGATGAACTGAATACAAAAATCCGAGTGAGTTTTATTGGAAAGCCAAATGTAGGAAAATCCTCCCTAATTAACTTTATTTTAGGGGAAAATAGAAATATTGTAACCAATATTCCAGGAACGACTAGAGACTCCATTGACTCTTATTTCACCTACAAAGACACGGACTACGTCCTTGTGGATACAGCTGGCTTAAGAAAAAGGAAAAAAATTGAAGAAAAAGTGGAAAGGTATTCTGCTGTAAGAACTCTTTCTTCTATAGACCGGTCCCACATCTGCGTTCTAATTATCGATGGGAAAGAGGGCATTTCTGAGCAAGATACGAAGATTATCGGCTATGCCCATGATCGAAACAAAGGATTAATTATTGCTGTCAACAAGTGGGATGCGGTGGAAAAAGATACCCATACCATGCGAGCCTATGAAAAAGAAATTCGTGAAAAATTATCTTTTGCCAATTATGCGCCAATTCTTTTTATTTCTGCTAAAACTGGACAACGGGTGGATCAACTTTTAAGTCTCATTAATATTGTTAATAATAACTACAGCTTGAGAATACCTACAGGAGTTTTGAATGACCTTTTAAATCAAGCGGTATTAATGAACCAACCTCCATCAGATAAGGGAAGAAGGGGCAAGTTATTTTATGGAGCACAAGTATCTACGAGACCTCCTAAGTTTAACTTTTATGTCAATGACCCAGAGTTGTTTCACTTTACCTATCGAAGATTTTTAGAAAATCAAATTCGAAAATCTTTTTCGTTTGATGGAGTTCCTTTAACTTTCCATTACAAGGCAAGAGGAAAGGAATCGTAATAAATGAAAGGGTTAGTTGTTTTTATCTTTTCTTATTTGATAGGATCTGTATCAGGTTCCTTTTTAATTGGCAAGTACCACTTTAAAATGGATATCCGAACAAAAGGAAGCGGTAATGCTGGAACCACCAACGCAATACGTGTCATGGGACTAAAATATGGTTTCTATACTTTCCTAATTGATTTTTTTAAAGGATTAATCACTATTTTAGTTACAAAAAACATCTTTGGCAAAGACTATCTTTACCTCTCTTTACTAGCGTGTGTACTAGGGCATATGTTCCCTTTTTATATGCACTTTAAGGGGGGAAAGGGAGTAGCGACGACTATGGGGGCCAGCGCTCTTATTGGAACCTATCCAACCTTTCTAGGTGTTATTATATGGATTATTGGAGCTAGTTTTTATCGTGTTATTAGCCTCTGGTCCATTACTTTTTACTGTCTTTTGCCTATTCTGTATTATTTTTTTCAAAAGCCGAGACCAAACACTTGGGACTTTTTCTTTTTACTTATAACTTGTTTATTGGGAATCTATCGGCATCGAGGAAATATTAAAAGGATTTTAAGAGGAGAAGAGAAAAAATTAGGAGGATAAGATGAAGATTTCAGTTTTAGGTGCTGGAAGTTGGGGAACTGCAGTGGCTAGACTTTTAGCAAATAAGGGCTTTGATGTAGTTATGTATACAATTTCACAGCCTCAACTTAAAGTTCTAAACGAAAAAAATGAAAACCCAAGCTATCTACCAGGGATTAAGTTGCCAAAGTCACTATCTTATACCATGGATATTCACTGTGTAGAGAATACTGATGTTATTGTTTTAGCAGTACCAACATCCGCTTGCCGCAGTGTACTTGAAGATTTAACAAATTGCTCTTTTGTAAAGAAACCCATTCTTGTAAATTTAGCAAAAGGAATTGAAAACAACTCCCTCAAAAGAGTTTCTGAAATTTGTCAAGAAGTTTTAGGAGACATGCCGTTTGTTTGTTTATCTGGTCCATCTCACGCAGAAGAAGTGGCCAAGGACATCCCAACATGCGTCACTGTTTCTTCTAAAGACATGACTTACGCCTATGAAATTCAAAAATTATTTTCCACAAAAAATTTTAGAGTTTATACAAACAAGGACTTAGTAGGAGTAGAACTTGGTGGGGCCTTAAAAAATATTATCGCCCTAGCTGCGGGTATTAGTGATGGTCTAGATTTTGGAGACAACACCAAGGCTGCCCTTATGACGAGAGGAATGTATGAGATTAGTAAACTAGCCATTGAAATGGGAGGAAATCCCCAAACTTTTCATGGATTAGCTGGAATGGGAGATTTAATTGTTACTTGTACCAGTATGCACTCAAGAAATAGACGTTGTGGTATTTTAATTGGACAGGGCTTGAGTATAGAAGAAGCCACAAAGGAAGTGGGAATGGTTGTTGAAGGAATTAAGACAACAAAATCTGCTTATGACTTGTCTAAGAAATTAGGCGTCGAAATGCCTATTACACAAAAACTATATGGAATCCTTTACGAAGGGAGCGATCCTTTAGAGGCTGTAAAAATTTTAATGACTAGAGATTCTAAAGATGAAATTGAAGAAGTCTTTTTCTTGTAGGTGATGTCGTGACAAAAAAAGCGAGAAAGTCAAGAAAAGCAAAGAGAAAAGCGTTTAAAAGACTCTTTTTATTTTTATTGGTAGTTCTTCTTTTAGTCCTTCTTATTCGACCAATTTTCAAAATAGGGTATCGGAAACTTCCCACTACAAAACCAAAAATGACAGTTTATAAAAATGTGATTCGGGGTCAAGGATATACCATACTTAAACAAGATCAGTTTTATGCAAAAAACGATGGAATTGTTGTGTATGGAGCCCAAGAAGGAGAGCGGGTACCAGTAGACCAAGAAATTGTAACTGTGAATTTTCAAGACGATTTTTCCAAGCAAAAAGACGAACTGATTCGGATTCAAGCAGCCATTGATTATAAAAATAATAAACGGCCACAAAATAAAGAGGAGTACAGGCAAACGCCAGAAGTTTTAGATATTATTGAAAAGATTCAAGAATCAATTAAAAATAAAAACTACCAAGACCTTATTTCAAATATTAATACACTAGATTTAGTGACTCCTCATAACATTAATATTTCAGAATTAAGTGAACTTTTAAACCAATCCTTAGAAGATTTAGAGACGGAAAAAGAAAAATTATCTACAGACTTATCCCAGACGCGATCTAGATATGTCTCTAGATTCCCAGGGGTTATTTCCTATATTTTCCCAACAGATAATAGTCTAAATTATGGGGAAAATTTTGACAAATTTACGATTCCTTACTTAGACAAGTTAAAATTTGAGACAAAACAACAAACAGGAGTAAATGTTAAGAAAAACCAACCTATTTTTCGGATTATTGATAATCTTCAGTGGTATCTTGCTATTACGGTGCATAACAACAATCGGCTTAGTAAATTGGAGCCTGGTCAGGAAGTAAGTCTAATCATTAACAAGAAAGAGCCTATTAAAGGAATAATTAAGGAAGTTAATCTTGTCAACCAAAAAGAAGGAGTCATTATTTTGGCTATGAATGAGGGGTTTGAAGCCAATTACACCAAGGCGAAACAAAAGGTTGAGGTAATTTTAAACCAAGAAGATGCTTATACTGTTCCTGTAAAGGCTCTAGTTGAGCAAAATAAAAAAATTGGTCTTTATGTTCAAGATATTCATAACTTGGTACGGTTTGTACCAGTGGATTTAATTGGACAAAATGATAGCTGGGCCTATTTAAAAAAAGGGGATATGAAAAACAAGATTAACTTGGATGGCAAAGACGTTCAAACAATAAGCTATGAAGATAACATCGTTTTAGATCCAGGGTCTGTTCAAGAGAAACAATTGATTAGAAAGTAGTGAGAGAATGAATTATTCGGATCGTTTTAAGTACGTTCGTGAGGAAATTGAAAAAGCAAAAGAAAAAAGTCCTTACCACCAAGAAGTAAAATTGGTATCTGTTACTAAAAATCATGGACCAGAAGTTATTCAGGCTGTTTTAGATAATGGGGAGCACTGTGTTGGAGAAAGTAGGGTTCAAGAGCTTTTACAAAAGTATGAGATATTTGAAAATGCCAACGAAAAGTTAGAATACCACCTTATTGGTTCTTTACAAAGCAATAAGGTGAAGTATATCGCTGACAAAGTTGAGCTTATCCATTCTTTAGACCGCTTAAGCTTATTGAAAGAGATTAATAAGCAAGGTAAAAAGATTAATCGGCGAGTTCCCTGTCTTATTCAGGTCAATATATCTAAGGAAGAAACCAAGGCAGGAGTTTTTGTTGAAGATTTAGAAGCTTTTGTAGAAAAGTGCTTAGAATATCCAAATGTACACGTTCAAGGGCTTATGACAATAGCCCCTCATGTGGACGATGAGGAATATATTCGAAAAATTTTCAGAGAATTGTCAAATTTACGAGAAAAGATTTCAAAAAAAGGGTATAATGAACTAGATATGAAATATTTGTCAATGGGTATGACAAATGACTATACCCTTGCGATTGAAGAAGGTGCCAATATTGTTCGAGTAGGACGACTCTTATTTGGCCAGCGAGATTATAGTAAAAGATATTTTTAGGAGGAAAATTATGAGCAATGTGTTTTCAAAATTTATGCGAGCTTTTGGTTTTGGAGATGAAGAGGAGGACTATGAAGATTATGAAGAATTCCAGGAAGATCATGTAGAGGAACCAGAAAACACCGTCCTAGCAGAAAGAGACCAACAACACAGTTTAAAAACCAGAAAAACTATTGGGAAAAATGGAGCAGTTGTCCATACGCACACCAACATGGTGATTTCTGTTCACGAGCCCTTAAGCTATGATGAATCTCCAAGTATTGTAGATGATTTAAAAGCCCATAAGGCAGTTGTCTTAAACTTTGAACAATTGGATCTAGATGTAAAAAGGGAAATTTTTGACTTTGTAAATGGAGCTCTTTATGCTCTTGAAGGAAAAATTCAAAAAGTCAATAAAGATATTTTTATCTTAGCGCCTCCATCTGTTGCAATTGATGGTTTAAAAGAAGAGTTGCAGAATTCAGGTGTCTTCCCCTGGTAATGGAAGATAAGGAGAAATTATTTTCTTATTTACACCGTCCTGAAGATGAGCAACTGGCTCGGAGAATTCTAGATTATATTGAGGCGGCCTTAAAGCATAAGACGCTTCAAGCTTCTGACTTTTTAAACCCTCACGAGCAAAAACTTGCTTGTCAGTTAGTGAATCAATTCCTTGAACTCCATTATATTTTAGATGGGGGAATTGAACCTAGTGAGCAAAAAATTATTTTAATTGGTCCAGATTTTATGGATTTAAAAGGGGAAGAAAAAGTAAACCTTTATAAGGGATCCTGGAGTGGGACATTTAGCCATCGCGATATTTTAGGTAGTGTCTTATCCCTAGGAGTTCAGAGGAAAAAAATAGGTGATATCTTTTTTACAGAGGATGCTTTTTATATTGCTGTTAAGGCTGAGTTGGGAAATTTTTTAGAATTCAATTTATCAAAAATCAAGAGGAATAAAATTTCTCTAGAAAAAGTATCCTCCTCTGAAGTTTCTCGACCAAAACCTCACTATGAACAAAAGGACGTCACAGTATCTTCAGAGAGGTTAGATGCTGTAATTAGCGAATTCTATAACCTGTCTCGGAAGCAAACTGCGCAACTATTGCAAAGAGAACGGGTAAAATTAAATTATTGTCCTGAGACAAAGGCATCGGTTCTTTTAAATAGAAAGGACCTTGTTTCGGTACGTAAAAAAGGCCGATTTATTTACGATGGAATTTTATCCAAAACAAAAAAAGGTCGTTACAGAGTTCGCATCTTATATCAAAAATAAGGCAGGGGAAAGATGACATTTTTATTGATTGTACTCTTTATATTAATCGATCAATTTTCTAAATTATTAGTAGTAGAACATCTCATGTCCAAGGAGCTCATAGTGATACCGGGCTTTTTTAAACTTATGTATCTAGAAAATTCTGGAGCCGCCTTTGGTGTTTTACAAAACAAATTTATACTCTTTGGAATCATCACAGCGATTGTAATTATTGCAATTCTTTATTATCTACCGAAAGTTAGAAAGTATTCTATAGACTATTGGTCTTTACTTTTAATTTTCTCAGGAACCATTGGTAACTTTATTGATCGAGTTCGCTTAAATTATGTTGTGGATTTTATCAGTTTAAAATTTAAGAATTATCATTTTGCAGTGTTTAACCTGGCAGACAGTATGATTGTTATAGGTGCCTTCCTTTTATGTTTTTCAATTTTAAAGGGTAATTCGAAGGAAAAGGCATGAAAAAAGTATTTAAAGGATCCCGAGGTCAGCGTCTGGATATCTATTTAAGTAATAAACTAGCTATGACCAGGTCTCAGATAAAGAAATTAAATAAAGAAGAAAGAATAGAA
>JASBZN010000017.1 GCA_029983435.1 Urinicoccus sp.
CATTACCGATAACGGCTTCTTCTACTTGATCTGGTTCAATTCCTGCGCGTTTGATAGCTTCTTTAGCTGCGACAACACCTAATTCAACAGCTGGAACAGTTTTGAAAGCTCCTCCGAAAGAACCAACTGGTGTTCTAGCTGCACTTGCGATGACTACTTTTTTCATAGTAACAAACTCCTTTACATTAAAAATAATTTAACTACAATCGTACAAATGATGCATTGCTTGATCCCGCTAAACCCTTTGCAATGTTCCATTCCATTATACTGTAATTCTCCTTAAGATGTCAATATGTCAGGAAGTTGACAAGATTCCATTTTTCTGTAAAATAGCGGTTTTCACAGGCCTCTCTTTTCTAAGACAGCCTCCTCTTGTAAACTTTCCCAGACTTTTTAAGGATCTTTGCATAAACTTTACTCTTCCTAGAGGACTTTTTCTCCCCTACATATAAGAATACCCAAGGTCCGGTTTTTATAAACGCGCTAAACCGTCCCTTGGGCCTTTTTATTTTTTATTCACTTTTCTTTTCATGGACAACTTCTAAGCCTTCTTGGCCTTTTCTTACTTGTAAAAAGTCATTATCTTGGACTTTTCCTTCAATAATCAACCGACTCAATTGGGTTTCTAAAGTCCTTTGAATGTAGCGTTTTACAGGTCTTGCTCCATATTGAACGTCGAAAGAATGGTCCACAATATATTGAACAGCTTCGTCGTCAATGGACAAGTGGATGTTTCGGTCTTTTAATTGTTTGGAAACAAGGTCCACTTGGAAGCGAACAATCTTATGAATCTCATCTTTGTCCAAGGGCTTAAAGATGACAATATCATCGACCCGGTTTAAAAATTCTGGTTTGAAAGCTGCCCTTAATTGGCTTTGAACCTGACTTTGGGTTTCTTCTGTAATGCTTCCTTCTCTTTCAATGCTTTCAATTAAGTCCAAAGATCCAATATTTGAAGTCATAATAATGACCGTATTTTTAAAGTCCACTGTCCGGCCTTGGTTGTCTGTTAGGCGACCATCATCTAAGACTTGGAGTAAAATGTTAAAGACATCAGGGTGGGCTTTTTCAATTTCATCAAAAAGAATCACACTGTAGGGGGCCCGGCGAACTGCTTCTGTCAACTGACCACCCTCATCATACCCCACATATCCTGGGGGAGATCCCACTAAGCGAGACACAGAATGTTTTTCCATGTATTCACTCATGTCAATTCGGATCATGTTTCTTTCATCATCAAAGAGTAACTCTGTTAAGGCCTTGGCTGTTTCTGTCTTTCCAACTCCCGTAGGTCCTAAAAAGATAAAGGACCCAATGGGGCGGTTTTCTGCCTTTAAACCTGCTCTCGCTCTTACAACAGCATCACTGACAGCATCAATGGCTTGATCTTGACCAAAGACCCGTTTCTTTAACAGAGTGGCCATATTTAAGAGTTTATCTCTTTCCGTTTGGGCTAGTTTTGTAACAGGAATTCCCGTCCACTTACTAACCACTTCTGCAATTTCTTCTTCTGTCACTTCTTCTTTTACCATGGCGTTTTGGGGTTTTTCCGTTCCCATGGTCTTACTTAACTCTTCTTGAAGTTTTGGTAGTTCCCCATACTTTAATTGGGAGAGTTCTTCCAGGTCATAACGTCGTTCGGCATCTTCGATTTGATGCTTTACTCGGTCAATTCTTTCCTTAATGGTCTTTTGTCCTTCTAGGGCCTTCTTTTCATTTTCCCATTGGGCCTTTAAGGAATCGTAGTTGGCTTTTTCTTCTGCCAATTCATTTTCTAAGTTTTCCAACCGACGTTTTGATGCTTCGTCGGTTTCTTTTTTTAAGGCTTGGGCTTCAATTTCTAGTTGTAAAATCTTTCTCCGCACTTCATCTACTTCTGTCGGCATGGATTCAATTTCTGTCCGTAACATGGCACAAGCTTCATCCATTAAGTCTATGGCCTTATCTGGTAAAAACCGATCCGTAATATACCGGTCAGACAAGGTTGCTGCTGCAATAACAGCCCCGTCACTAATTCGGATTCCATGGTAGATTTCGTACTTTTCTTTCAGACCCCGCAAGATGGAAATAGTATCGGCTACATTTGGTTCTCTTACAAGAACTTTTTGAAACCTTCTTTCCAAGGCGGCATCTGTTTCAATGTACTTACGATATTCATCTAGGGTAGTGGCCCCAATCATATGGAGTTCCCCCCGGGCCAAAAGAGGTTTTAAAAGGTTGCCGGCATCCATAGCACCTTCACTTTTCCCCGCTCCCACAATGTTGTGGATTTCGTCAATGAAAAGTAAAATTTGACCTTCCGATTCCTTGACCTCGTTTAAAACCGCCTTAAGACGTTCTTCAAACTCGCCTCGATACTTGGCTCCAGCAATCAAGGCTCCCATATCTAGGGAGTAGACTGTTTTATCTTTTAAGCCCTCTGGCACGTCCTTATTGATAATTCTTTGGGCCAAACCTTCTACAATGGCTGTCTTTCCTACCCCTGGTTCCCCAATTAAAACGGGGTTGTTTTTGGTCCTACGAGACAAGATTCGAATGACATTTCGGATTTCATCATCTCTACCAATAACAGGGTCCATCCGACCTTGCCTTGCATCTTCTGTAACATCTCGCCCATACTTTTGTAGAGCTTCATAAGTGGCTTCAGGATTGTCTGTTGTCACGTGTTGGTTGCCCCGGATTTTTTTCAAGGCACTTAAAAACTTATCCTTGTTTATGCCATATTTTTGAAAAATTCTCTTATCACTAACTTCTATTAAGGCCAGGTAGAGGTGCTCTACGCTGACATAGTCATCTTTAAAGGTCTTGGCAATTTCCTCCGCTCTTTGGAGAACCTTTTGAAAATCCGATCCAGGATAAACTGATCCGCCCCTTTGCTTGGGTAGACCTTCCACTTCCGACAGAACATCTGTTAAAACAGCGTCTGAAGAAATATTCATATAGGTTAAAACACGTGGAATCAATCCATCATGGTCTTCTAAAAGAGCCTTGTGCAAGTGAATAGGCTTTACTTCTGGGTTTCCATAATTTTCAGCAAGGGTTTGTGCTCCTTGGACCCCTTCAAGACTTTTTTTGGTAAATTTTTCAAAGTTCATGATAAACCTCCTTTTATTTCCTTCTTTATATCCTTCTTATTTCCTTTTTATATCCTTTTTACTTTACTTCTTTTCTATCTTTCTTAATTCTTCATATAATTTTATTTCTTCTTCTGACAAATTTGGAGGAAGGATGATTTTAAATTCAATATAGAGGTCCCCTTCTTCCCCTTTCATATTTTTAAAACCTTTTTTAGGCACCCTTAACTTATGATTCGTATTTACTCCTTTAGGAACCTTTAATTTAATTTTTCCGTCTAGCGTTGCCACTGTAATACTATCTCCCAATGCTGCTTGAGCTGGCGTAATTTCTACCGTTTTTGTTAAATTAATCCCCTTAAGCGTCAAGTTCATGCCGTCCATGACATGGATTTTAAATAAAAGAGATCCTGGAAGACCATACTTAGATCCATTGACTCGAATTTTTTTCCCTTCTGTAATGCCCTTGGGAACTTTTACATCCACATCAATCACTTTTCCTTGATAGTTAAGACTGACAGAGCGAACCGTTCCCTTGGCAGCATCTTGAATAGAGATGGTTAAATCCGATTCATGGATGTCCTTGTTTTTTTTCTCACGCCGTCCAGTTCTACGTCCTCCAAAGTCGGAAAAGATATCAGAAAAATCAAATCCTCCTCCGCTAGCGGTTCCACCACTTCCTTTGGATCCGCCAAAAATTAAATCAAAAAAGTCGGAGAAGTTTGAGCCGTTGCCTGAAGAACGATAAGTATATCCATATTGGCTGGGGTCAAAATTTGCTCCTCCTTGGAAATTATAATTAGATCCAAACATATCATATTTTTTCTTTTTATCTGGGTCCGATAAGACTTCATAAGCCTCGCTAATTTCTTTAAATTTTTCCTGAGCTACTTTATCATCTGGATTTAAATCAGGATGATATTTTTTGGCTAATTTGCGATACTTTGACTTGATGGTTTTTTGATCTGCATTCTTATCGACACCAAGTATTTTATAATAATCTTTATATTCCATAAGCTTTCTTCCTTTCTATGTCAATAAGATTTATTGACCATCTTTGACCTTAGTTATAGTATACCATCTCTACAAAAAAAATCAAGTCTTCATCTGAAAAATATTCTCCTACTTTTCCCCAAACTTTTCTACCTGCTTTCAGATTTTTCCTGTATAATTTGAGATAGAAAGAATAAAATTTTTAACTAGATATAAAGGAGTTTTTATGAAATTAACACAGATGCTAGGCATCGACTATCCCATTATTCAAGGGGGCATGGCCAATATTAGTAGTCCCGACTTAGTTGTTGCAGTTTCAGAAGCAGGAGGCCTAGGAGTCTTAGCAACTGGAGGTTTTTCTTTAGAAGAGATTCGAGAAAACATCCGTACTTGTAAGGCCAAAAGCTCCAAACCCTTTGCCGTCAATGTGGTCCTTCTCCACCCAGAAATCGACCAATTGGCCCAAGTCATTATTGACGAAAAAGTAGACTATATCACTTGCGGCGGTGGCAATCCCCTCCCTTATTTTGACCAATGGACTCAAGCTGGCATCCGAGTCATCCCCTTGGTAGGCAATGTGAAAATGGCAAAAAAGGTAGAAGAAAAAGGTGCCTTTGCCTGTATTTTTGAAGGAGCGGAAGCTGGTGGCCATATTAGTAGCCTCCACACAATGGCGGAACTTCCTGCCATCGTAGATGCTGTAACTATTCCTGTTATCAGCGCTGGAGGAATTTATACTGGACGGCAAATCTTAGCAGCAGAAGCCTTAGGAGCGGAAGGGGTCCAAATTGGAACGAAATTTCTTCTGGCAGAAGAATGCCCCATCCACCAAAACTATAAAAATTATTTGATTAATTCCTCAGATTCCGATTCCCTTGTAACAGGAGCTTTTTATGGCCACCCCGTTCGGGTAGTGAAAAACCGTCTAACAGACCAACTGCAAAAATTAGAAAGTCAAGGTGCCCTGGAAGAAGAATTCAACGCCATGGTTCGAGGAAGCGGACAAAGAGCCGCCCAAGAAGGAGAGACAGAATGGGGGTCTATTTTTGCTGGTGAAGGCCTGGCCTATCTAAATAAAATACAACCAGCAAAAGAAATTATCCAAGACCTCATGAAGGATTATGACCAGGCAAAATTAAATCTATCCTCTCAATGTTAATCAAGCAAGGGATCCCTTTATCTAGGGGTCTTTTGCTTTTTCTGGATTTAAAAGACCCCTAGATAAGACTCAAAAAAGGGGCTCAAGGTTAAAATCTAGTTTTTTCCATAAGAAAACGACAGAAGACTTCTCTTCTGTCGTTTTCTATCTTTATTATTCATCTTCTAAGACTCTATAGAGAAAATCGCCCCAATAAAAAATTTCTATCCTAGCTTCTAAGTCATCTTTCCCCCTACTTAAAAAGCCCGATAATACATAGGTCTTATAGGAGTCGTACTCAGATATAACATCAAAGCTTAAAAACTTTGTGTGAAATGCCGAAATAAAGGTAAGTAGGTTCATCTTTTCTCCTATGAAGCTCCCTATATTCCCAGTTAATACATTCTTGTATTCCATAATATAGACATAAGAATCTTCTAAAGAGATACCTTCTATCCGAACTTCTCCTTGTACTACTTTATTTTTTTCAATATCTACAAAACCATTCTGGGTTTTAAAAACCAAGGTCTTTTTATCATCCTCAAAATCTATGTCTATTACTTTTGCATCATGGAGACTGAACCTTGCATCCTCTTGGATTCGTCTTTTATGGTCTTGCATCTTTTCTCCTGGTTCTTTTAAGAAAGGCCTTCATGGTCTTTCGTTTTTATTCATATTGAATAACAGAATAAACCGGCGTAGGTTCCACAAGTTTTCTTCCCTCTAAGTCCATTAACTCAATTAAATAAGAAAAAGCAACGACTTCTCCGCCAATTTCTTCAATGAGTGCTTTAGCGGCTGTAGAGGTCCCCCCTGTGGCCAAAAGGTCATCCACCACCAAAATCTTACTTCCTTTTGGAAAGATATCTCGTTGAATTTCTAGGGCATCTTCCCCATATTCCAAACTATAGCTTTTCTTTACAACGTCCCCTACAAGTTTGCCTGTCTTCCGAATGGGAACAAAGCCACATCCCATTTTTGCAGCCATGGCAGCCCCCATAATAAATCCTCGAGCTTCCACTCCTGCTATTAGGTCAAAATCGTGGTCTTTCGCCCCTTCTACCATAACATCTATGGCCTCTTGAAAACTTTCTTTATTGGCTAAAAGAGGGTTAATGTCCCGGAAAATAATTCCTTTTTTTGGATAGTCTTTTAATGAACGAATCGATTTTTCTAAATCCATATTTTCTCCTATTTATTTCTTTCCACCTTGTGAATACTGCCCATGGGAACGTGCTCACTTCGCCCAGTAAATTCCCAAATTATTTGGGAAATATAGGGCTCATGGCTAATCACGCAAATAATCTCTTCTCGAACTTCTTCTGCGCACTCTAAAAGAGCCCAACTTCCCGTCACTTCCTTAAAGGTCTTTGCTTCTACTGGAACTCCTGTCAAGTCATGGAGAACTTTGGCTGTTTGCTTGGCCCTATAAAGAGGGGAAGAAAAAATGCGAAAGTTCTTCCCCTTAAGCTCTTGGCTTAATTCCAAAAACTTGCCTTCCAGTTCCTTTAGGCCTTCTTTAGACACATAGCGGTCTCGATCTTTTAGAGGGAATCCTCTTTCATCAAAGTCCACCGTTTTTCCGTGACGAATCAGATAGAAAATCACCGGACTAACCGTTCTTTCCCAACATAATGACCTAAACCAGCCAGCTCATGCTCAATTCTCAAGAGTTCATTGTACTTAGCTAGACGGTCACTCCGACAAGGTGCTCCTGTCTTTATTTGTCCACAGCCTACTGCTACAGCTAAATCTGCAATGGTAGCATCTTCTGTTTCTCCACTTCGGTGACTAATAACAGCTGTCATGCCATGGCGATGGGCCAAATCAACTGCTGCCATGGTTTCTGTCAAACTTCCAATTTGGTTGAGTTTAATTAAGATAGAGTTGGCTACCTTTTCGTCAATTCCCTTTTCCAAACGTTTGGTATTGGTTACAAAAAGGTCGTCTCCTACTAGTTGGATCTTATCTCCTAGGCGGCGAGTTAAAACAGCCCAGCCTTCCCAGTCATCTTCGTTTAGGCCGTCTTCAATAGAAATAATGGGGTATTTTTTAATTAGTTCTTCATACCAATCCACCATTTCTTCCGCTGTTTTTTCTTTTCCTTCTCCTTCTAAACGGTAGCTTTTGCTTTTTTCATCATAAAGTTCAGAAGCAGCCACATCCAAGGCCAAATAAACATCTTCTCCAGCCTTATAGCCTGCTTTTTCTATTCCCTTTACAATAAGTTCTAGGGCCTTTTCATTGCTCTCAATATTAGGAGCAAATCCCCCTTCATCCCCAACGGCTGTGGAAAGACCTGCTTCTTTTAAAACAGCTTTTAAGGAATGGTAAACTTCCGCACCTATTTGCAGAGCTTGAGCAAATGTTTCTGCTTTTAAGGGCATAATCATAAACTCTTGAATGTCTACATTGTTGTCGGCATGTTCTCCACCATTTAAGATATTCATCATGGGTACTGGTAAGACTCTAGCACAAGGTCCTCCAAGATATTGGTAAAGAGGTAGACCCAATTCATCTGCTGCAGCCTTGGCCACTGCTAGGGAAATTCCCAAAATGGCATTGGCACCAAATTTTGACTTGTTTTCTGTCCCGTCTAATTCGATGAGGGCTTCATCAATCCCCAATTGGTCTGTAACATCCATTCCATAAAGTTCTTCTGCCAAAGTGGTGTTAATTCCTTCAATAGCCTTTTCAACACCCTTACCCATGTAGCGCTTGCCACCATCTCTTAATTCCACTGCTTCATGGCTTCCTGTAGATGCTCCAGAAGGAACAATTGCTCGTCCCCGGCCTCCTAATTCGGTAACAACTTCCACTTCAACCGTCGGGTTCCCTCTGGAATCCAAAACTTCTAGTGCGTCTATTGATACGATACGACTCATACTTCCTCCATTCTTAAACTTTTCCCTGTCATTTCTTTTGGTTTTTCAAGACCCATTAAATCTAAGATCGTTGGAGCTAAATCACAAAGGGCTCCATCCTTTAATTTCCCCTGCATATGGTAGCCCATTAAGGGAACAAGATTTGTCGTATGACTGGTCATGGGTTCTTTCTTTTCATCTAACATGACTTCACAATTTCCATGGTCTGCTGTAATGAGGGCTTGTCCTTTTACCTGGTCAAGGGCATCAAGGATCCTTCCAAGACATTGATCCACCGTCTCTACCGCCTTCACTGCTGCAGGAATAACTCCTGTATGGCCTACCATATCTGGGTTGGCGAAGTTCAATAAAATAAAATCATATTGACTCGTTAAGATTTCTTGGACTAGTTTGTCCGTTACTTCCACCGCACTCATCTCTGGTTTTAAATCATAGGTTGCCACTTTAGGAGAAGGAACTAAAATCCGGTCCTCTCCCTCGTTAGGTAACTCTACCCCACCATTAAAAAAGAAAGTAACATGGGCGTATTTTTCCGTCTCAGCAATCCGCAATTGTTTTTTTCCACAATGAGCCAGGTAAGCTCCCAGAGTGTTTGTGATTTTTTCTTCCGGATAGATAATATGAACCCCTTCAATGGCCTGATCATAGTTTGTCATACAGGTAAAATATCCTTGATAGACAAAAGGCCTATCAAAGAAGACAAAATTTTTATCCACAATGGCCCTAGTTAGTTGCCGGGCCCTGTCTGGTCTAAAATTATAAAAGACAATACTGTCTTCTGAATCCATACCTGGATAGTCTGGCGCCACCATGGCTTGGACAAACTCATCCGTCTCTCCTGCTTGGTACTTGTCTTTAAGTTTTTTACAAAAATCTTCTGTCTTCTCTCCTATTCCTTGAACCACAGCTCGGTAGGCCTTCTCTATGCGTTCATAGCGTTGGTCCCGGTCCATGGCATAGTAACGTCCTGTTACTGTGGCGATTTTTCCCACACCTAAAGATTGAATCTCTTCTTTTAAAGATTTTAAATCTTCATAGCCATCCTGGGGAGAAACATCTCTTCCGTCTAAAAAGGCATGAATATAAACATCTTTTAAGCCCATCTCTTTACAGAGTTTTAAAATGGCTAAAAGATGTCTTTGGTGGGAATGAACACCCCCTTTAGATAAAAGCCCCATTAAATGAAGACCCTTCTTTTTGTCCAAGGCTTCTTGAAGGGCCTGTCTTAAAACCGGTTTTTGATAAAAATCTCCCTGGGCAATATCCCGGTCAATTTTTGTAAGATTTTGGTAGACAATCCGTCCTGCGCCAATATTCATATGACCCACTTCAGAATTTCCCATTTGTCCTTGGGGTAGGCCAACTGCTTGGCCACTGGCTTCAAGCTTGGCTTGAGGACATGTCTCCTGCAAGCGGTCCAGGTTTGGTGTATGAGCCAGAGTCACAGCATTTCCTGGCCCTGGGTTTGTCAAGCCAAAGCCATCTAAAATCATTAAAAGAACCGGACTAGTCATTCCTTACTTCCTCTATCATCTGATGAAAATCCTTTGCCTTTAGGGAGGCTCCTCCCACTAAGGCTCCATCAATATTTTCTTTCTTCATAAAATCTGCAATGTTTTCGGGTTTCACAGACCCTCCATAGAGAATCCGCATCTTGTCAGCCAAGTCACTACCATAGTCCTTTTCCACCCATTCCCGGATAGTTCGACACATGTCTTCGGCATCTTCTGGTGTGGCAGCTTGTCCTGACCCTATGGCCCAAATAGGCTCATAGGCAATCACCAAGTCTTGAATGGCATCCTTATCTAGACCCACTAGAGCCCGATGGACTTGACCTTCAATCCGCTTCTTGGCTTCTCCTGCTTGCCTTTTTTCCAGGCTTTCTCCAACACAGAGGATGGGTTTAATTCCCGTTTCTACAGCTTTTTTTAGCTTTTTTTCAATTTGACTGTTGTTTTCCAAATAAATTGTTCTGCGTTCGGAATGCCCGATAATGCAGTAGCTAACACCAATTTCTTTTAGCATATCCCAGGAAATTTCCCCAGTAAAGGCTCCCTGGTCTTCGCTACTCATATTTTGTGCTCCCAGCTCATAGCCTGTTCCCTTTAATTTTTCCGATAAAAGAGGGAGACAGAGATAGTTGGGAATTAAAATAGCTTCCACAGATTCTGGACAGTTACCAAAGCTTAAAAGTTCTTCCACCATCTCTTTTGCTTGGCTCAGTTTTAAATTCATCTTCCAATTTCCAGCAACAATGGGTTTACGCATTCCGGCTCCTTTCCACAGCTTCAATCCCTGGTAGGACTTTGCCTTCTAAAAGTTCCAGACTGGCGCCTCCTCCTGTTGAGATGTGGTCAATTTCATCTGCCAAGCCAATTTGTTCAATTGCTGCAGCAGAATCCCCTCCGCCAACGATACTAAAAGCGGGGCTTTCAGCTAAGGCCTTGGCAATCGCTTCTGTTCCCTTATGGAAAGGAGGAATTTCAAAGGCTCCAGCAGGTCCATTCCAAACCACCGTCTTTGCTGTCATTAATAAGTTTTTAATCCGTTCAATGGTTTGAGGCCCAATATCAAAGCCTGCTAAATCTGTTCCAATATCTTCAATTGCTACAACCTTGGAGGAAACATCTCTTTCTAATTTTTTTGCCACAACCACATCAATAGGTAGGACAAATTCGATGTCCTTGTCGGAAATTTTTTCCATAATTTCTCGAGCCAGGTCTAACTTGTCGTCCTCAACTAAAGATTTTCCAACTTCTAGACCCATGGCTTTTAAAAAGGTGAAGGCCATGGCTCCAACAACAACAAGCCCGTCCACCTTATCTATCAGGTTTTCTAAAATGCCAATCTTATCACTTACCTTGGCTCCACCTAAAATAGCAACATAGGGTCTTTCTGGTTCTGTCAACACAGGTGCAAAGGCCTTGAGTTCTTTTTCCACTAATTTCCCCACATAACTAGGAAGTCTTTGGGCTAAACCCACATTCGAAGCATGGGCCCGGTGGCTAGTTCCAAAGGCGTCGTTGACAAAGACTTCTCCTAGGCTTGCAAGTTCTTCTGCAAAAGCATCGTCGTTACTTTCTTCTCCCTTAGAAAACCGGGTGTTTTCTAAAAGGGCTACTTCCCCTTCTTTTAATTCTTTCACCCAATTTTTCACATCTGGAGAAACAACTTGGTCATCCTTTAAAAATTGAACGGGTCCACCTAAAAATTCTGCCAATTTCTTAGCCACAGGAGCTAAAGAAAACTCTTCTTTCGCCTCTCCCTTAGGTCGTCCAAGGTGGCTCATTAAAACCACCTTGGCTCCATGGTCTCTTAAATATTCAATGGTTTCTAAGGACCGTTCAATCCTAGTAGTGTCAGTAATTTCTCCATCTTTCATGGGAACATTAAAATCCACCCGAACCAGGACTGTCTTCCCCTTAAACTTTCCTTGATCTAATGTCTTCATATTGCCCCCTTATAGGCTCCGAGCTACCATTTCTGTTAAATCAATTACTCTTTGTGAATAGCCCCATTCATTGTCATACCAGCTAACAAGTTTTACCAAACGGTCTTTTACTAGGGTTAATTCTGCATCAAAGATGGAAGATCTTGGATCTTTAATAATATCTGTAGATACAATCGGTTCTTCTGTATAGCCAATAATGCCCTTGTAGTCATTTTCTGAAGCATCTTTAATGGTTTGCTTAATTTCTTCCACACTAGCTTCTTTACTTAATTCAAAGGTAACATCCACAATAGACCCTGTTGGTACAGGAACTCTTAGGGCATAGCCAGTTAATTTTCCATCCACTTCAGGAATTACTTTCCCTACTGCTTTAGCTGCTCCTGTTGTAGTAGGAATGATGTTTTCCGCTCCAGCTCGAGCCCGCCGCATGTCTTTTTTGTGACGGTTATCATGGATGTTTTGGTCATTGGTGTAAGCGTGAACAGTCGTCATAAGGCCTCGTTCAATGCCAAAAGTATCTAAAATAACCTTGGTAATGGGTGCTAAACAGTTGGTGGTACAAGATGCATTGGAAATAATATCATGTTTTTCAGGGTCGTAGTCCTTGTCATTTACCCCCATAACGATGGTAATATCTTCTCCCTTTACTGGCGCTGTAAAGACAACTTTTTTCGCTCCAGATTCCAAGTGCTTTTCTCCACCTTCGCGGTTGTTAAAAGCTCCTGTAGAGTCAATAACCAAGTCAATTCCCATGTCTTTCCAAGGGAGATCACTTGGATTGTCCCGGTCTGTCACGCGGATTTTTTTCCCGTCAATGACTAATCCGTCTTCCCAAATATCTACTTCCTTTTCAAACTTCCGATAGATGGTGTCATATCTCAATAAATGTGCCATCTTGTTTAAATCATCTGCATCATGATGGCCCCCATCTGTAGCTGGTTGCTTGGTGTTTTTCCCTCTCCAGTTAATACATGCTAGTTCAAAATCTACATGGTCTCTTTCAAAAATCCCACGTACAAGATCTCGTCCGATCCGTCCAAAACCATTTATTGCTACACGAATTGTCATTGTTTCCTCCCTTTTTTCTTAAGTGTTTTCTCTTAAAAACAGTCAATAATTTTCTCTTTTCATAGTACCATATGATGGACTTTTGTCAAGGTTTCGCCCTCTTTCACGCCTTTTGAAATTTAGGTTTTTTACTTCCTCTAAAAAGTCCCATCCTCTTTTGACCGAAAGGCTTTTTTCTTTACAATTTTCCAATGAATTTTTCTTCTATGTAATTTCTTCTCGCCTATGTTAAAATAGGTTTATGAAAAGGAGGCTGACATGTCCGAA
Organism: Urinicoccus sp.; assembly: GCA_029983435.1. Classification (GTDB taxonomy): domain Bacteria; phylum Bacillota; class Clostridia; order Tissierellales; family Peptoniphilaceae; genus Urinicoccus. The sequence goes on from JASBZN010000017.1 coordinate 12,877, forward strand.
CAAAAAAATAACAATAAAACAAATAGATTCGTCCCAGAAATAAAGGGACACTTAAAAAACCATATTATCACCGTCCCCGAAAGCATTTATCGGGCCACTGGAATCAAGGTCTTGGGGACGCGGTTTAAGTCTCTTATTTTTTCTACAGATGTTGCCATCTTAGAAAACCATAATGCCCAAGCCGTAATGGCTGTCTACCCCTTCACCCCCCAATTGTCCATTATTGATGCCATTTTAGACGTCAGTCAAGTCCCTGTATTTGTAGGTGTTGGCGGCGGCCTTACCTCTGGGCAAAGAACAGTAAATATCGCTCTTCATGCGGAACTTCACGGAGCCCATGGCGTCGTTGTTAATGCTCCCATTAGCAATGACACCATTCATGACCTTTATGAAACCTTGGATATCCCCATTGTGGCCACTGTTGTGAGTTTATATGATGATGTCAAGGGAAAGGTGGACGCTGGAGCGCGGATTTTAAATGTTTCTGGTGGCAAAAACACCGCTAAACTTGTAGCTCAATTCCGTAAAGAACTAGGAGAAGAATTCCCAATTATTGCCACTGGTGGCGATGATGAAGAACAAATCCTAGAGACCATTGCAGCAGGGGCCAATGCCATTACCTATACCCCACCGACAACTGCTAGCCTCTTTACAGAAATTATGAAAAAATATCGCCTTGAAAAAAAGGAAGAATACCTTGATGAAGAAAAAGAATAGCCTAGGAGAAAACCATGTCTGACCAACCCAAACATACAACTAGAACCCTTTTAAATATCAGCTTAGTTTTAACCATCATTTTACTATTAAGCCTCACGAAGAATTTTTTAAGTCCCCTTTACAGTGTAATCCTCTATCTTTTGGGCCCTTTGATTTTATCTATTTATATTTTTTATGCCCTACGACCAATAAAGCTCTTTCTCCACCAGTACATTCGAAGTGAAAAAGCCTGTGCAGCCTTGACTTTTATCCTTTTTTTACTCATCATTGCTCTTTTGGTTTCCCTTTTGAGTAATGTTATTGTTAGTCAAGTTCGCCAGTTAATGTCCTACCAATTAGATATTAATAAATTTCTATCGGGAAACAATGAAGTCTTTACCTGGATGCAGGACCACCTCAACCTCCAAAAGCATTTACAAAACTTGGAGGGGAAAGTCCAGGAACTTCTTTCCAACCTTCCTTCTTACCTGGGAGGAGCTTTCTCTGGTGTCAGTAACTTTGCTACCCAATTTATGCTGGGTCTTTTATGTATTTTCTACCTGTTAAAGGATGAAGTTCTTTTCGCCAACTTGATGAAAAAATCCTTTCGAGGGCCCTACCAAAAACGCTTAAACCACATGGGGATTCAAATTCATGAAACCCTAAAAACCTATATTTCTGGTCAACTTCTTGTGGCTGTACTTTTAGGAATTATGACCTTCATTGGCTTTTTAATCATCCGGCTTCCCTATAGTTCTTTAATGGCCCTTATTGCTCTTTTTACAAATTTTATTCCCTTTATTGGTCCCATTATCGGCTGCGTGCCAGCTGTTTTAGTGGCCATGTCTGTGGACTTTGCCATGGTAGTAAAGGCTATTTTAGTTACTCTTGTTGTCCAACAATTGGAATCCAATTTTATCTCCCCCAATATTATGGGCAATAAAATGGACCTCCACCCCTTTGTAGTGATTGTCGTGGTACTCATTTCCATGAACCTCTTTGGTGCCTTGGGAGCTTTAATTGCCACACCTCTATACATCACCATTAAAATTATTATTCAAACTATTTTGGCTATCCAAGATGACAAGAAAAAAATTTGCAGAATTGATGAGGAAGATTTTTATACAAAAGGCTAAAACACCAAAAAGAAATAACTTTATTAAAAAATCACAGGAATTCTATAGATAGCTTTCCCCAATTTTTTGCTCTATAATAGAAAACTAGAAAGTAGGGATTTAATGAACGAAGAACAATTACGTCAAAGAAGACGTCTTCGCAGAAAAAAACAACGAAGAAATCGCCGTCTTCTTTTTTATGGACTCTGCATTTTACTTTTAATCATTATATTTTCAATCTTCCGAGGCCTGGCTAAGCACCGTA
>JASBZN010000018.1 GCA_029983435.1 Urinicoccus sp.
CAATTTATTCTTTTTTACAAATGTTCCCATTTTAATCCCAGTTACAGTTTTTCATTTTCTGTAACCATTGAATTTACAAGGCTTTTTAATTTTTTTGCGATTACTCCCATTCAACCGTCTAACATTCTTTACCATCCGACTTTGTGTATTTTAAGCCCTTTTTATTTTTATGAATTGCTATTTTATACTATTTTATATACTATTTTAAAATTATTGTTACGATTTTGTTACGCTCAAGTTTTCCATTACTTTTAGAATCTTATCATCACTAGGAATCATATGGGAATAAGTGTTTAAAGTAGTTGATACCTTTTCATGGCCTAGCCGTTTACTTAAGGCCACAATATTGATTCCCTCGTTTAATAATAAGCTTGCATGGGAATGCCTTAGATCGTGAATCCTTATTTTATTTAGGTTGTTTCTTTTACATATTTGAGTTATTGCATGTTCAAACTTATGCTTAGTACAATGAAAAATCCGGTCTTTATCATTAGGTTTATAGACTAATTCTTTATAACTTTTCAATTCATCCATAACGGCTTTTATAACCGTTATTTCTCTAATGCTTTTCTTGGTTTTTGGTTCTGTTATAACGTCTTTACCTTGCAACCTTTGATAGGATTCATCTATATTCACCGTATTTCCGTTAAAGTCAATGTCTTGCCAAGTTAAGGCCAATAATTCGCCAATACGGCATCCGCTCCAATATAGGATATTAAAACCTAAGTGTAGTTCTTTATCCTCTACAAGGTCAATAAAGGTTGTGAATTCTTCTAGGCTCCAGATTTCTTTTTCCGGTGCATTCTTTGCCCCAATGCTCCCTACTTTATGGACAGGGTTATTCTTTAGATTATGAAATTTAACAGCATAGTTAAATATAGCCGTTAATTGATTGTTGATGGATTTTAAATAGGTGGGGGCATAGGGTTTATTTGTTTTGGGATTGACTGCTTCTAATAACTTATTTTGCCACCTTTGAACATCAATGGGCCCTATCTCGCTAATTTTTAGATCTTTGAAATAAGGTAGTATCTTATTTTCAATTAAATATTCTTTTGATAATATTGTATGTTCCTTCAACCTTGGGCGGATATCTTCAAAATACATTTCATATAACCCTTGAAAGGTCATTTCTGGATTAAAGTTAATATCATTTAAGAAGTTCCGCTCCCATTCGTCCGCTTCCTTTTTTGTATTAAATCCTTCTTTTTTCTTTTGCTTGGTTTCACCGTCTAAATTTACATATCTAAATGAGCAATACCATTTATTGGGATTGTTTTTCATTCTTTTGCTTGTCATGTTTAAAATCTCCTTATTCAATTGTCCAGGGCTTAAAATTCGGGGTCAATTTCAAGCTTTCTCTTGTTCTTAGTATAATTCTATTAATAATAACTAAACGGCCTTAAAATCGATTCTATGACCTTTTAGCTTAATTATCTTCTAAATTCTTAAGATCTTGTAATAAATCATTAATTGTACCGATTTCTGGATTATTTAACGATTTATTAATAACCTCATATAGATGATTTATAGTTTCTTTTGTGTTTGAAGTATATAAATCTATAATATTTTGTTTATTGCTAGCATAAAGATGGGTTGAATAGTCATATACATCCGTTTCTAATTGTGTTTCTATATCAACCCCAATATCTAAGAACTTACCTTGCACAACAAGATAATAAAAACCTTTATCATATTCATAAAGATATCCTTCTATTATCTTATATTGGCTTTCAATTTCCTTAATACCAAACTTGTGGGGCTCTAAAGAATCATATTGCCACAACTTCGTAAAATGTTCACTTGGTTCTTTAATATACTCCCACGTTATTTTTTCGTTTTGTGTCATTTCTATTAGTTTATTAATCAATCTTTCTTGAGGGGTTTCCCCTTTGTTCCAGCCCATCAAATAACTAGGATCTACTTCTAAGGCCTTAGCAATATCAGTTATCCTGTTGATTGGTATATTGGGAACATTGCCTGATTCATAGTTAGACAACGAAGCATGCGTAAGCCCGATTTTTTGCCCTAATTCTTGTAGTGTAAGTCCCCTTTCAAGTCTAGTCTTCTTTATTCGTTCTCCTATTTTTGAGTTATTATTCATATTATCCTCCTCCTAATTAACCTAATGTAATCATAACAAACATTTTAAAATTTGTAAATAATATTGAAAAAACCTCTTGACAGCCTTTAAAGTATTGCATACAATGTAAATGTAATTATTACTAACAATCGAGGTGAGAAAAATGAAACTAAAAATAGGTGAAGTAAAGCTTTTAATGGTAGAACAAAACCTAACACAAGATGAATTGGCAGAAAAAGCAGACCTTTCAAGAATTTCTATCAGTTATTTTATGAATGGTAAAAACGCAAGTGTTAAGTCAATAAACAAAATTGCCAACGCTCTTAATGTATCCATTAGAGATATTGTAGAAATGAATTAATACGAGGTGAAACATGGCTACTTTAATACGTGTTGATGAAGTGAAGGAGATACTTGGGGTCAAAGAAGCCAAGGCCTATAAGGTCATACGCCAATTGAATCATGAACTTGAAGAAAAGGGCTTTTTAACTGTATCTGGAAGGATCCCCCTGGACTACTTGAAAGAGAGGTTTAACTTAAATGATGATGGTTCTATGTAAGACAATAAAAAAAGCCCGCCAGGCTCAAACAAAGTTCCCCAACTTCTTACCTGACGGGCTTCATGACAAGCAATACAATGGTATTGCTAAAGTATATTTTAGCAAATTAGAAGATTATAAACAATACCTGTATGGAAGTTGGTGCAAATTTGAAAAAAAGCCAGGGTTGGGTGAGTGTTTATAGAGAATTAATAAAAAAACCTATTTGGTTGAATTCTACACCTGAACAAAAAACTATTTTTATCGTGCTTCTTTTAATGGCTAACCATGAAGAAAAGGAATGGGAATGGAGGGGCCAAAAGTACAGAATAAAACCAGGCCAAATGATTACAAGTCTAAATTCTATTGTTTTAAATTGTGGTAAAGGTATGACAACACAAAAAGTTAGAACAGCTTTAAAAAGATTTGAAAAACTTGGTTTTTTAACAAACGAATCAACAAACAAAAATAGGCTTATAACCATTGTAAATTGGGGAAAATATCAAGGAGTATTAAAACAATATAACAATGGTTATAACATGCAACTAACAAGCAATCAACAAGCACCTAACAAGCACCCAACAACTAACAATAATGATAATAATGATGTAATAATGACTAATAATGATGATAAGGCAAATTACCTTTCACAGATTAATCTCCTTGTTAGAAATAAGGTTACATCATCATCTATTGAAAACTTTATCGGTCTTTATGGAATCAAGTCTTTAAAGTCTCTTATTACAGAAATACAAAAAAGCGACTATCTCAAGGAGAACATTAACTTTAATAGTCTAAGCCCCGACTTTGTGGACAAGGCTATTCATGGAAGGTATCGAACATATCGAACCAATGATTTTATGGAAAAAGAGGAGGGAGAAAATCCATATGGAAAAGTTCCACCATTTGAACTTAACTGATGTTATATCTCCTGATGATACTAGTTATGATAAAAAGGATTTAAAAGTTACGGATCCATTTACCGGAAAACCTATAACTGTAAAATCTCTAAGTGAAAAAGGAATTCAACAGTATCAACAAAACCAGGATATAGAAAAAGAAAAAGAAAATAGAAAGTATGTTGAAAAGCTTAAACTTAATAGCTTAATGAATGCTAAATTTAAAGAATGTCGATTTGAAAACTTTAAAATAACCCCGGATAACGAAAAGTGTTTTAAACTTGGTCGGTATTATGCTTCCCACTTTGCCGAGTTTAAAGATAAAAATAAGGGACTGTTGATTTATGGTGAAGCCGGAACGGGTAAATCTTTTTTAAGTTTTTGTATTGCTAATTATTTGATTGATCGCGGTGTTCCTGTTATTGCTTGTTCTTTTTCTACTATTTTAGAAAAAATAAAAGAATTTTCAGCTTTTGGAAGTAATAAGCTAAATTTTTTTTACAACACGCTTGAGAATATTGATTTACTCATTATTGACGATTTGGGTTCTGAACATTCTAGCGAATGGATTAAAGCTAAGATTTATACAGTTATTGATTTAAGGTATCGGTCTAACAAGCCTTTAATTATAACTACAAATTTAGATCCTGACACAGAGTTAAAAAGGAAACTCACTGGAAAGGATGGCATTACTAGAACTTATGACCGTATCTATGAAATATGTCCACGGGTTAAAATGAGTTGCCAACCTTTAAGAATTCTGGAGGGCAATAAAAAACAAGCGGAATTTAATCAGTTGTTTCGTGATATTACAGGAGGTAAACAATGAAAACTTTAATTACTGTATTGAAAGAAAATAAAGAAATAAACCTACAAGCCGGAAATGTATATGAACTTTTTATGGATGATGAAAACTTATTAGCAAGAACTTTATCAGAAGATGAAATTGAAGAATATAGAAAGGAATGTATTAAAAATTTACCTACAAAGGGGAAACGGTGTATTCAAAGAGCCGGAAACCTTAGCATATTTGATAATAGTCCTATTGGGCTTAAAATTGATGAATTGAACTATTTACTTGAGGGGAACGGATATTCACTAGATCCCACTACATGGAGGCTAGCAGGTGATTTCTTTAATTATGGTTATTATTTGGGAAAAATAGCCGGGAAAAAGGGATTTTAATATAAAAAATATAAAAAAATTGGGCTATTGTGGTGAAGGCTACAATAGCTTTTTTTGTATTTAAACGTATAATACATTTTCGTTTTATATTACCTATACATGGTTATATTATTTGATACATACTATATATAGTTATCATTTGAGTTTAATCATCTATATGTAGTATAATATAGCTATACATATTGAAAATATGGCAATACTTTTATAAGGAGAAAAAACATGGACGATTTAAAAAATCAAGAAATGGAAGAATTGAACTCAACGGATGAGGAATTTAATTCCTCAAACAAAGAGGAGGAATTAAACTCAGACGATCATGAAGAAGAACACACAGATGAGAAACTTTATAATCAAGATGAGGTCGATGAAATTGTCAAAAAAAGGCTATCAAGAGAACGGAAGAGATTCGACAAGCTCCTTGATGGAGATGAATTTGACAAAGATTTATTAAAACGTGAAAAAGAAATTACTTTACGAGAAATGAAGGCAGACGCTAGAGAAGCACTATCAGAGATTGACGTTCCACCAGAATTTTTTAATTTAATCAATTTTACCGATAGGGAAACTATGGAACAATCTTTAAAGGTAATTGAGAATATTAAAGATGAATACATTCAACCATGGATAAAAAAAGAGATCCAGGAACGTCTTAAAGGTAGAACTCCTACGATTGGAAGCAGTCATGTTCATGACTATTTAGAAGATGCCTTTAAACTATAAAAGGAAGTGAAAAGTATGGCAATTGATTTAGCCACTAAATATTTACCTTATGTTGATGAACAATTTACAACAGAAAGTAAAACAAGTTTAATCACAAATAAGGACTTTGATTTTACAGGGGCAAAAACTGTAAAAGTTTATAAGATTAACACAAGTCAAATGAATGATTATGATAGAAACGGTGAAGGTAAATATCCAAATTCTAGGTATGGTGCTATTAGCAACCTTGGAGGGACAACGGAAGAATTCACATTATCACAAGACCGTTCTTTTACCTTTGCTATTGACAAACTAGATAGAGACGAAACAGAAAAAGCCTTAAATAGTGCAAGTGCTCTAGCTAGACAGAACAGAGAAGTTATTATCCCTGAACTTGATTCTTATGTTATTAATAAGATCATTCAAGGAGCCGGTACAAATGCAACTACTAAATTAACGGCTACAAATATTTATGATGAGATATTAAAAGCAAATAATGAACTAGATAACAATCTTGTTCCGGATGGGGATAGATATTTACTTGTTACACCGGATACCTATTTACTAATTAAAAAGAATAAAGATTTTATTATGTCTACAGATATAGGCCAAGAAATGAAGGTTAAAGGGGTTATAGCTTCTGTAGATGGCCTAACAGTTATTAAGGTATCTAAAAAGGTAGTTCCTGAAGACTTTGGGTTTTTATTGATTCACCCGTGTGCTACCGTTGCTCCTATTAAATTACAAGACTATAAAATCCATGAGGACCCTCCAGGAATTAACGGGGATCTAGTGGAAGGCCGTTATTGTTATGACGCTTTTGTACTAGATAATAAGATAAAGGCAATTTACTATAATAAAATGGGGGCTTAATGCCCCCTTTTCTTGTATCCTTAATCCCCTCTTTAGGTCATGTTTTGTTAACTCATATTTTAAAAATGATTGATAACATCAAGTTTTGAGGTGATTTTTTGACAAAAAAATATAATTATAGGCTTAATACTATTAAGGGTGTTAATCGTCTTCTTCAAAGAATCATTATTGACTTAGCCAATGATGAGATAGAGGAAAGCAAGGCTAGGGCTATTGGCTACTTATGTAATATTCGATTGGTTGGATTTGAAAAAGAGGAACTTGAAGACCGGTTGTCAAGCCTTGAAAAGAGGTTCGAGAATGAGCATTAAAAGCAGAATAAAAAGGTTAGAACAGATCAAAAGAAATGATTGTCCGATTTTACTTTTTTTTGAAAATGGTGTTTATACTAACGGAGAAGTTGAAATGGATGAAGTGCAATATCAAAAATGGTTAAAGAGTATTCCTAAAGAAACTACAGTATTAGTAATCGAGGAAGATTATGGTGAAGATTGAAACATTAGATCAATACCAATGGTTATTACTTGAAAAAGATCTTCTACAACACAGAATGAAAAAATGTAATTCACAACTTGAAGAAATTGAACAATTCATTCTTTCTTGTGATGATACGTTAAAACAAATAGTATCTATGCGATTCCTAGAGAATAGAAAATGGATTGATATATCAATGAGCCTTGGAAGTTCAAACGAGAGTTATTCAAGAAATTTATTAAATCGATATTTGAAAAATTACTATGGTAAATAATGAAAAACTATTTGAAGAATATGCCAAAAATAAGCAAAATACTGAAATCAGGAATGAAATCGTCCTAAACAATATGGGGTTAGTTCCCTATACAATAAATAGGTATAATCTTTATATCGAGGGTATTCATGACTATGAAGAAATGTTACAAGATGGCTATATAGCTTTAATAAATGCTATTGAGACCTTTGACCCTAGCCTTGGATTTAAGTTCTCAACCTATGCCATTAAATGTATTTTAGCTTTAACGAGTAAACGGCTTGAGTATCATAAAGATTTGTCTTTAGACGCTCCATTGAAATCAAGTGATGAGGAAGATACTTTTTTAATTGATACCATTGAAGATGACAAGATTAACATTGAATGGGAGATTGTAGATCAACAGTTCTATTCTAGTGTACGTAAAAACCTATCTCTTAGCCTGGATACCTTAGAACTAAATGTAATAAAAGCCTTTTATGGTATAGGCCAGGAAATGAAAAATTATGAGCAGATCTCCAGTACATTTAATCTAGATATTAAAACTATTCGAAATATCAAAAATAAGGCAGAAAGTAAAATAAGAAATACTAAATACTTTAGAATGTTATATTTAGAGAGAAATCCAATATCCTATTATCCATCCTTCCATTTTGAGAATGAAAAAACAGGCCCCACAAATAAAATAGTTTCACCAGTTAAAAACATAACATTAAAAAAGCTTCAGCAGGAAAGAAGTCTTTTTATTAAAACTTTAAAAACACTTTAAAAGGACGAGTAAAGTATAACCTTTCTAAACTCGTCCTTTTTTGTTACGTTTTTGTTACGCTTATATTTTTAAATATTGTAAAATACAGGCTTTCAAGCCTTTATCTCTTATTCCCATTCAATAGTAGCTGGGGGTTTACTTGTAATATCGTAGACAATCCGATTAATATGGTCCACTTCTCCTACAATGCGGCTGGATACTTTTTCCAGAACGTCATAGGGGATTTTTGACCAGTCGGCAGTCATAAAGTCGGTGGTTTCTACAGCTCTTAGGGCCAAGGTGTAGTCGTAAGTTCGGTAGTCTCCCATAACACCGACGGTTCGGTTGCTGGTTAAAACGGCGAAATATTGGTTAATGGTCTTGTCCAGACCAGCCTTGGCAATTTCTTCTCGGTAAATGGCATCGGCGTCTCTTAAAATGTCTAATTTTTCTTTGGTAATTTCGCCCATAACTCGGATACCTAGCCCAGGTCCAGGGAAGGGTTGCCGCCAAACGAGGTAGTCGGCTAGGCCTAATTCTTCTCCTAAGGCTCTTACTTCATCTTTGAAGAGTTGGCGTAGAGGTTCTACCAGGCCTTTAAAGTCAACAACTTCTGGCAGTCCTCCTACATTGTGGTGGGATTTAATAACAGCAGCATCGCCAGCTCCCGATTCAATAATATCTGGATAGATGGTCCCTTGGGCCAAGTAGTCCACAGACCCTATTTTTCGCCCTTCTTCTTCAAAGACGCGGATAAACTCTTCACCAATAATCTTTCGTTTCTTTTCTGGATCGGTAACGCCTTTTAATCGCTCTAAAAACCTATCTTCAGCATTGATACGGATGAAGTGCAGATCAGTGTCTTTAAAGGCTGCTTCTACTTCATCTCCTTCATTTTTCCGCATGAGTCCATGGTCGACAAAGATGCAGGTCAATTGGTCTCCAATGGCTTTTTCTAAAAGTTTTGCACAAACGGAAGAATCTACTCCACCCGATAGGGCCAAAAGAACTTGCCCATCTCCTACTTGGTCTTGAATGGCTTTAATGGCAGTTTTTGCGTATTGTTCCATGGTCCATTTGCCTTCTAAACCACAAATGTCGTAAAGGAAATTCTTCAAAATGTCTTGGCCTTTTTCTGTATGGTTGACTTCTGGATGGAATTGAACACCGTAGAGATGTTTTTCCTCATTAGCCATGGCTGTATTGGGTGTAGATTGTGTCTTTGCAATAGTTTTAAAGCCTTGAGGCACTTGTGTAACTTGGTCTTGGTGACTCATCCAGCTAATAGAGTCTGGAATGTTTTTAAAGAGTCTCGCCTCTGAGTCAAAGTTAGTTGGGGTTTTCCCAAATTCTCGATTGTCGGACCGGCCTACTTGGCCTCCTAAATCCACAGCCATTCTTTGCATCCCATAGCAAAGGCCTAAAATTGGCACGCCTAGGTCATAAATTTTCTTGTCTATTTTTGGTGCATCGTCAACATAAACGCTGTTGGGTCCACCAGTAAAAATAATTCCCTTGGGTTGGTGGTTTTCTAAATACTCATCTACTTTTTTATAGGGGATGACTTCACAGTAAACGTGTAAATCACGCACACGTCTTGCAATTAATTGGTTGTATTGTCCCCCAAAATCAATAATCATCACTTCTTGTTCCATTGGATACCCTCCTTGCTTCTATTATACTTAATTTTTTCTTTTCTTACTAGATGGGTTTGGGCTTTTATCTTGAAAATAGTGAAGACCCCAAACGCCTAAAAGGGTCAGACCCATGGCTAGCCCATGTCTTGGAGTAAAGACTTCGTTTAAAAAAATGCTTCCAGCTAGGCTGGTAATTATAGGGGTTAAATTATTTAAAATGGCTACCTTGGTAGCATCTAGATAGGTCAAGGCGTAATTATTTAAAAGGGATGTAAAGTAAGAGGACAAAATCCCCAAATACAAAAGGCTCATTGCAATTTTTGGATCTTTCCAAAGACGAAAGCTCTGGATAAAGGATAGGATCCCTTGCTTCCAAAAAATAAGAATAAGAAAGCAAATTCCTCCGGCTAAAAGTACTACTGTTGTGATTTCTAAGTAGCTATACTCTCGGCTTAATTTTCTCACCAAAATCAGGTAAATGGACATGGAAAGGGCAGAAAAAAGAAGAAGGATGGTGCCCTTGATACTAAAGTTACTGTTTTGGCTATTCAGTGTTGTTAAAATGAAAAGTCCTAGACTGGCTAGTCCAATCATGACAGCTTGCTTCCAGTTGACTTTTTCCCTTAAAAAAATGCGGGCCAAAATTACGGTAAAGATAGGGGCAATGGCAGTAATGACTCCCGCTTCTGAAGCCTTGGCAAAGACCATGGCATAGGTTTGAAGGGCGAAAAAACCAATGGGGTAAAAAAGGGCCAGGGGAAGGATTTTTAATACTCGCTGCCAGCTTAGGGTCTTGGGGCCTTTTCCCAATAAAACTAAGAGACCAATATAGGCTGCCGCCAAGGTAAAGCGTTGGGCTAAAAGTTCCAGAGGATTTAAGGCTCCCAGGGCTAGTTTTACAAAAATAAGGGAAAGTCCAATAATGGCCACCTGGCAGAGGGCTGCTTCATAAGCTCTTTTCTTTACATTTTTTTCGTCCATTTCCACCACCTCTTTCCTTTATTATAATGAAGGTTTTCACTTTTTACAAAGATTTTACCCATAAAAAAAGTGGCCCGAAGGTCACTTTTCATCTTCTTTTGGTAAAGTGTATTCTACATTGGATAGAAAATCTTCTTTTTTATCCACCAAGCCCTCTTGGGCCATTTGTTTTAGAGACTCTTTAAGGTCTCCATAGCTAATTTCAATTCCTGCCTTGGATAGGCCAGTAATTACGGTAATAAAGTTAGAGTCCTTTACAGGGAAATAGGGCTTTAGTTCCCGAAGAAGGTCTGAAAACTTTTCTTTTTTCTGGTTCACCAGCTCATCAAAGGGATTTTCGCTATGGGGAGAGGTGGTTTCCGCCGCCCGAACTCGAGCAAAGGTAGTCCGCCCCATTTGCGAAGCGGAAATAAAGACATCCCCTGTGCGCAAATACGGAAGACGATGGGCTTCTTCTCCTGTTAAATCCGTTTCTTCCCGGATGGTATCAATATCCGATGCCCGAACAGTCCGGAAGATAAACTTGGTGTTTAATTGGGCCGTAATGGTTTCATCTAAAAGAGTGGGCCGTTGGGTTGCCATAACTAAGAAGACACCATACTTTCTCCCCTCTTGGGCAATTTCCTTTAAGGCTGATTTTGTAGGAGATTCTAAGCCCTTTGGCGCAAAGTTATGGGCTTCATCGTTGACAATAAAGAAGGGAGGAAAATAAGTTGTGGGAATCCCCCTTAGTTTTTCATCCCGGTAAGTCCGTCGTTTGTTGTAAAGAGTTCGCACTAAATAGGTAGAAAACATTTGAAGGGTCCGCATGCTCCCTTGTATCACCACCAATTTCCCCTGAATAAGGTTTTGACTTACTGGGAGGATGTCCTTGTTAAAAAGCCCTTCTCTTTCCAGGTTGGCCGTTCTCCAGGCAATTCCTCGAACAGATTCCAAGGGAAGGTTTTGTCCCATTTCGTTAAAAATTTTCAGCTTTCTTTCCATAAGCTTTTGTTGGTCTGGAGCTGCATATTGGATTTCTGCACTGTATTTTTTCTCTCCACCCTTATCGCCTACTTCTACAATCCCGTTGACCCGTTCCAGGAAGGTGACTAAATTGTTCCCCTTCCGAAAGATGGTGGCAACTACATTTTTCATGGAATCAGTAAGAGGAGAAACTGCCCCTAACAGATGGCTAATATCCCCAATGCTTAGCTGCTCAAACTTAATCCCTACGTCTTCTCCAATTTGGAGCTTAACAAATTGGTCCTGGTAGCTTTTTGCGTACTTTCCCCCAGCAGGGTCTTTAAAGTCCATTTCATAGTGGGGGTCCAAAACCACTGTAGGAAGTTGTTTTTTCATCATCTCTTCTAAAAGTACCCGCAAGCCGAAACTCTTTCCAGATCCAGACCCACCAAAAATCCCAATATGGGGATATTGGTGCATGGCACGAATATCCAAGATATAGGGCAGGTCCTTTTGGTCTTGTAGACTCCCTTCTAGGGTTTGAAAGAGGTCCTTAAAATCATCTGTGGCCTGGCTATAAATATCGTCTGTATTTCGAATACTACCTAGGGTCAACCCCCGGTCTGGTACCGTAGCTAGTAAAACATCTTCCACTTCTTTAAAGTGAGGAGGCCGAGCCATGGACCCTGTTAAGACAGGATAAGTGGCTTCTTGAAAGAGTCGGGCTTTGGCAATATAGATGGTTTCATCATCTACGTCATACCCCATGGCCTTGAGACTATCCAGAACCCCAGCATCTACAAAGTCCCCGCCAATATCCAAAGGGATAAAGCGGTTAAAGGTCTTGGTTTCTACTACTTCTGCCAAGAGATTGCCCATTTTTTCATCTTCAATAATCAAGAGTTCATTAATTCGAAAATTTCGATCTTTACTTCCAATGGTTACTTCTTGCTGTGTTGTGATTCCTACTACTTGCATTTTCCCCTCACAATCTCCGTAAATCTCTTTCCGATACAAACAACCGGTGGAACAAGTCCCGGTCCATGTAACTTTCAAAAAGAGCCTGCATTTCCTGATCTGTTATCTTCACTTCATGGTCCACAATATCAATCCAAAGAGGAACCCCACGCCCACCCTTGGGCGTTAAGGTATAGACCAAACGGCAGACTTTTTCCATTTCCGCCTCCTGGTCTTTTAAAAGATCCACTCCCACGATTTGAATTTCCTGAGAACTTTTTAAAAAGGCACTCGTTAGACCACTGGGAACTTTTTTATTTTTTTCATCTTCGATATAAATGACATCCCCAGGAGTCAGACGACCAAATAAAATTTCTCGATCATAAAGCCCCCTAGTCCGGTCTCCCTGTCCCAAGATAGAGGTCTTGATGTCTTTAATCACTCCAAAAGTTACCACCTGTTTATCCAGGGCCGTTTGGGTAAATTCATCCCAAAGGTCTTGGTAGATTCGGTAGCGAATTAAACCTCCATCCATCATTAAATAGTCTACTGGATGGTCTTTCATGTACTGAATGGCCGTCTTCATTTCAATTTCAGCCAAGCGACGTTTTCGATCATCTTGGTCTGCCTGCCCTTCCTCTTCTTCCATTGCCCTTTCTTCCAAAAGAGGGGTATAGATTTCTTCTACACTGGTGGTATGGCCTTGAGTAGACATGGCTAAGCCTCGATAAAGCTCTACATAGTGGGGATAGGCTCCTCCCAGACGGTTGACCGAACCGTCCAAACCCACAACAATGCCGTAATTTTTCAAGTCTTCTTTTTGGCACTTGTCAATTTTTTTAATGGGGCCAGCGTTGGCCTCGATGTAGGCTCGAAAGTCCTCTTCCGACCAGTCGTGAATTGCCTGGTACTTTTTTTTCAAAACATCATTTAATTGGTGGATACTGGCTGCAAATTCTTGGTTATTTTTCATCGTTTTAAACTTTCCTTATAGACCTGATTTTTGGGCAAATTGTAAGTCTTTGCCACTTCTTTTACTGCCTGAGAAACCTTCATCCCTTGGTGAATACACTCTTCCAAAGCTTCCTTAATATCCACTTCCGGAGCCTCCTCATTGCCTTGAACAACAAAGACAAACTCGCCCTTGGCTTTGATAAAGTCCCTATAAGGGTCTTCTAGGTGAAAGCGGGCATATTGTTCAAACTTTTTACTGAGTTCCCGACCTATGAAAACTTCTCTATTTCCCCAAACTTCTTTGATATCATCTAAACTGCTATAGACCCGGTGGGGAGCCTCGTAAAAAATCATGGGATTTTTGTGGTCTTTGAGGTCTTGTAAAAGCTTCTTTCTCTTGGAGGATTTTTCTGGCAAAAATCCAATGTATTCAAAACTTTCCGCTTGAAAACCCGAGGCAATAAAAGCCGTTACAAAGGCGC
Source organism: Urinicoccus sp. (assembly GCA_029983435.1). GTDB lineage: Bacteria > Bacillota > Clostridia > Tissierellales > Peptoniphilaceae > Urinicoccus. The sequence continues at coordinate 13,710 of JASBZN010000018.1, forward strand.
TGGGCCCTGGTAGGACCGTATAGTCCAGCTTATTTTCAAGACAGGCTTCAATCAATATCCTGCCTGGGTCCTGAATTCCTGGCATTCCAGCATCACTAATTAGAGCCAAGTCTTTTCCCTCTTCCAATAAACTAAGAAGGCGGTCTAAGACCTCTCTTTCATTAAATTTATGGTAGCTTTTCCTGGGCGTTTCAATACCATAATGGGTTAAAAGAACCTGGCTGGTTCGAGTGTCTTCACATAAGATTAAGTGACATTCCTTTAAAACCCGTACTCCTCGATAGGTCATATCTTCTAAATTTCCAATGGGGGTGGGAACAATGTAAAGCATGACACGCTCCTTTCTTCTCTATTTTATCATAGGCCTCTATCTTTTGTCCCTAGCAAATTCCTGTAAATTAGGTCTTTGTGGTCTTCTAAGTTTAAAGGAGCTTCCACAATTAAGTGGGGTTTGGCCAATTTTCTAGCTTCGATGGAAACCCAGTGAGGACCCTGGTCTCTTTTTTTGGCTAAAAACTGCAGACGCTTTACTTCTGCCTTGCCCTCCCGGCAAAAACAAATAGCATCTGCCAAGCGGTGGCTAGGCAGGACAAAATACATGGATCCCAAGGGCTTTAAAGAAAAAGCTCCCTTTAAAATAAAATCCCTTAAGCCCAACGTTTCCTCATGCTTTGATAAATTTTTTGTAGTATCCTTGGTTTTTAAATAGCCTTGATAGTAGGGAGGATTGCAGATAACCGAGTCAAACCGTCCTGGATTCTGTAAGTCTAAGATGCTCTTTTCTTGCAACTGAGCTTCTAGGGGACAGGCATTATAGGCCAGGCTTTGTCTAAAATACGCCAAGGCTTGGGGATTTATATCTATTCCTAAATAAGACTTGACCCCAGGGTTAAGACCCCGGAAAAATAAAATCCCTGGTCCACAGCCCAAATCTAACACATCCCCCTTAAGCCTGGCAAAGGCCGATAAAAACAAACTATCTACGCTATAAGAAAAGGCCTCTGGGCCTTGAAAAATTTTGTATTGGCTGCCTGGTACAGTATCCATGCCTCCTCCTTTCTATCTTTCAAAATCATTATAGCAGACTTCTATCCTCCTGGATATTTCCCTATAAAAAAGACCATGGAAACTGTGGTGACCCCATAAAGTTGGACCTAATACCAGAGAGAATTTATATTTTCTCTG
>JASBZN010000019.1 GCA_029983435.1 Urinicoccus sp.
ACCCCTCCTTTTAAAATGGAATGTCATCATTATCGATGGGGTAAAAACCACTGGTATCATTGTCTGCACTTGGTGCTGGTTGGTTGTTTTGATCTTGTGCATAATGGTTAACAGGTGGGTTAGAAGGACCTGCTTGGTTCATTGGTCGACTTTGGTCTGCTTGAAATCCTCCTGGACGACTTTGGTCGTATCTGGATCCGCCAGACCGATTGGAGTTTCCATCTGAAATAAAGTGAACGCGGTTGGCCCATACTTCTGTTGTATAAACCCTTTGGCCTTCTTGATTTTCATAACTACCTGTTCGAATGCTACCTTCTAAAGCCACTTGACGGCCCTTTGATAGATAATTTGCAACAAGTTCTGCTGTTTTACCCCATGCTGTAATTGAAATAAAATCTGCTGTTTGTTGATTATTCGCTTCCAATTCTTGGCGCTTTTCACGACTTAAGCCACGATCTACAGCCAAAGTAAAACGACAACTCGCCTTTCCACTTTGGGTATAACGCAACTCTGGGTCCCTAGTTAAACGTCCGAGCAAAGATACATTATTCATACTTTACACTCCCTTGGATTAGTCTTCTAATCGAACAACCATATGACGCATTACTGAATCTAAAATTTTTCCTACACGGTCAAATTCTTTAATTGCTTCTGTTTCTGCTTCAAATTCAAGTAAAACATAGTAAGCATCTTCATAGTATTCAATTAAATATGCTAATTTACGATTTCCCCATTCATCAACATTTGTTACTTTTCCGTCTTTGTCAATAATTGCCTTTAAACGGTCTAGTGCTTTTTCACGTTTTTCTTCATCTGCATCTGGGTAAAACATGACAATTGCTTCATATTTTCTCATTTCGTCACCTCCTTGTGGACTGTTGGCTCATTTAAGAGCAAGGATGAATCTTTACTATTATACTTTATTCTTTCTAGCTTGTCAATAAATTAAATGGATTCTAACAAGAGATTACTACATTGCTCAATGGGAATCCCGTGGAAGGGATCACTTGTATCCTTGTAATCTTCCATCATCCGGTAAAGGGCCTTTGATGCCCTTTTTGCTGCTTCTTCCAGGGATAGGTCCTTAAGTAAAAGGCCTATTAAGATAGCACTAAACAGGTCCCCCGTTCCTGGAAAGCTAACTGGTACCCTGGAATATTCCAAGTTAAAATAAGTGTCCTTCTTTTGGTCATAACCTTGAATCACTGATTCTTCATGATCTTTTACACTACTGGTGACCAAAACAGACTTGGCTCCTAACTCTCTTAAAGGATCAATAGAGGGATGGTCCCAGTTTTTTTCTGTCAATCCTCTTTCTCTACTAATCAATTGGCTTTCTGTTCCATTTGGTATGAAATAATCGGCTACTTCGGCCAACTTAGCCATCGCTCCAATCATTTCATCCTTAACACCATGGTAAAGAGCCCCATGGTCTCCCATAACGGGGTCCACCAAAACGGTGCGTCCCTTTTTCTTCCACTTTTTAATATAGGATAAGACCAAATCGACTTGGCGAGGACTACTCATAAGACCTGTACAAATGCAATCAAAATCAAAATCCAATCGGTCCCAAACAGCAATTGTTTTTTCCATATAATCTGTGGTGTCCATCATGGCAAAATCGCCATAGTCCAAAGTGTTCGATACCAAAAGAGTTGGTAGATTATAGCACCGGTACCCCATAAAACTCAAAGCTGGAATCATAGCCATGGTTCCAACCTTTCCATAACCTGGAATATCACTAATTAGTAAAATTTTCTTTCCCATAGATGCTCCTAGTTAAAATTATTTTTTATCACTCCATATAAATCTTTGGCTTCCATGTTTCCAATGTAGATGGTTGGAATATTGTCATATTGGAGTTTTTTCCGTAAAGTTTCAAAATAAGTCATTGGAATCTTGTCATATAAGACGATGGCATTATCTGCTAAAATAGTCCTATTTTCCCGATAAGCTTGGTTGATTTCTTCCAAGGAAACATAATTGACACCTAGGCGGTTTAATTCTTCCTTATAACTTTCCTCTTGGTTTTGGTCCAAGGCCAAGACTAAATCCAAGCCCTGTAAAGAATCTTCCGGTCCCCAGGAAGCTTCTTCTGGTTTTTCAACTACTGGCCCATTTAGGGTATACTTCCAAGCTACCCGGCCTTGGTCAATTTCTCCTTGCCAGTAGGCATATTCCACCCGGTCATCTTCTTCAATGTTTAAGGACTCTACATCCTCTTGATTTAAAGGGATTCTTATTTCTCTGTCTTCTCCTGGTTTTAAAATATAATATTGGCCAAATCCTTCATCTCGTAAGACTCTCGCAAAAGAAATTTCCTTTCTCTTGGAATCCACCTTTTGGCCCTTTTGGATGCAATCAAAATAGTAAAATTCTCGGAACTTATTTCCCATATGCTTCATCCCTTGGGATTTAGCTTGAATTAAATCCCCATCTTCAAAGCCAAATTCTCGGATGCTTCTTTCTGGAACATAAATTCCGTCCCCTTCTAAGATACCTCCCTTTAGTTGACGAAGAAGAACACCTTGGCTAGTTTTTTCTTCCTCTTCTGGTTCTTCTGGGAAGTAGGGGGCATCTTCCTGGAAATCAAAATTTTCTTGGTCCTCCAAGAGAAGATCCATATCTTCTTCCTCTTGGCCTAACTTTGCAACTTCTTCCATTAATTCTAAAAATTTAATCAGAACAGGAATTTCTCCTTCTGCATTGCCGAGATTGATATTTTCTGCTCGACTTAAAAATAAATCCTTTAAATCTTCAAATAAATATTGTGTCATTTTCATACCCCTATTATTTTATTTACTTATTTTATTTCTTAATTTTTCTTTACTTTTTAGTATATCATTCATAGATGCAAGAATAAACAAAAGACTTTTTAAAGAAGATAATTTGAATCTTATTTATTCCGCTTCTTTAAAAGGCTTTCCTTCAACTCTTCCACTTCTTTTACCCGGAAAACTACTAGAAGAAGAAAGTAAACAATGCCTCCCAAGGCAATGGCTATTAAAAGCCCCAACCTTAAGCCAATTATTTTACTTAGACTTAAGTAGATCCCCTTGGCCACAAGAATCATGATTGCTGTTGCTAAAAAGAGCTTCATTAATTGACTAATATTAAAGTATTTTCTTCTTTCGTGGCTGATTTTTTCTAAAGAAATGACCAGTAAAACACCGCCTAAAATCATAGAAATGCTAGTAGCTAGGCCCAGTCCTGCTAAACCTAAACTCTTAGAGGCAATCATACTTAAAACCACATTGGTTAGGACGATAATAATGGAATTAACAACTGGAATTTTTATATAGCCCTTGGCAAAGAAAATCCGAGATAGCATTTCTCGAAAGCCAATAGCTGGAACACTGAGAGCATAGTAAAATAAAACAGATCCTGTCATTAGTGCATCTTTTTCTGTAAAAGCTCCCCCTTGAAAAAGTAGAAAAACAATTTCGCTGGAAAAAGCCATCATTCCCACTGTTGCTGGAATCACCAAAACACTCATTAAGGATAGGCCCTCATAAAAACTATGGTTGAGCCCCTCTCGGTCATTCGCCGCAATGGCTCTAGCCATTTGTGGATAGGCCACTGTCACAATACTGGAAATCACAATTCCTGTAGCAAAACCTTGAAGACGAGAAGCATAGTTTAAAGCTGAAATTCCTCCGCTCGTTACCATGGATGCTACTGCCTTATTAATAATAAAGTTAAGTTCAATCACGCTGGTGGAGATTAAAATCGGTAAAATGCTCACCAGCATTTTTTTTAAGTAAGTGTCCTTAAAGGATAAGACGAAACGAAAAATATTTTTATCTAGGTAAGGAAGAAAAATAAGATATTGCAGAACAAAGGCCAATAAAACCCCAATGCTCATAGGGACAATCCCCTTCTTAGATAAAACTCCCACAGATAAGATAATAAATATGTTCATAATAATGGGGTGAAGAACACTAATAACAAAGCGTCCCCGAATTTGTAAGTAAGCTCTATAAATGGCTCCAACAGCAGTTACTCCCATGGATAGTAAAAAAATCCGCGTCATGAGGATGGCTGTTTCCATTTGACTTGGTGTAAAGCCAGGACTCAAGGCTTTTAAAAGAGGTCGTGCAAAAATAATGGCCACAAGGGACAATAAGAAAAAGAACAACCCCAGGACATTTGTTGTATTGGCTGTAAATAGGTCCGCCCGGGCATGCCCCTTCTTCTCTTCCAGCTCATTATAAACAGGAATAAATCCTGTCCCCAGGGCCCCTGTTAAAAGGTTGGTTAAGAGCATGGGGATAGATAAGGCCACAATAAAAATATCCGCCATGGGACTGAGCCCAAAAAAATGAGCCAAGGCCTTTTCTCTGGCCAGGCCAAAAATCTTGGCTAAAACTGTAACCACCATTAATATAAGTGATGTTTCCTTCATGCTTCCTCCTACAAAAAGAAAGAGCCAGTAGCTGGCTCTTTTTTACTTATCAAGTATTTTTTCTAACTTTGCCTTGTCAAAGCCGACAACTTCTTCATCTCCAATGACAATCACTGGAACCCCTGTATATCCCTTTTCCATCAGTTCGCTACGAGCTGCAGCATCTGTTTGGACATTTCTTTCTTCGACTTCAACGCCTTTTTCCTTTAAATAGTCTTTCGCCATTGTACAATAAGGACAGGTACTTGACGTATAAACAATTGCTTTTGTCAATTTTATTCCTCCTTTTAATATTCCTACCTCTTATTTACCCCAGGAAAAAATGGTTAATCATTTTTTTCATCAATTCGGTGTTTTGCATGGTCATATCCTTCGTGGAAGAGGCTTAGAACGTGGTCATCATCTAAGGAATAAATGTTTCTTCGACCGTCTTTTTGACTTTTTATTAATTTTTTCTTTTTTAATAAACTCAATTGATGGGAAATGCTGGATTGACTCATACCTATTAAATCCACTATATCGTTGACACAAAGGGGACTCAAAGAAAGCAAATAGATAATTTTCAACCTTGTAGGATCCCCTAGAACCTTAAAAATAGAACTTAAGAGGTTCATTAAACAGGTATCTTCTTCAAAGGCTTGGTATTTACTGCGAATTTCTTCTTCATTTTTCTCATACGAAAGTTTATACTCCATAACTTGTCCCCTAACTAAAATTCATCTGGAAAATTAAGCGATAAAACAATAAATTCGGTTAAACTTAACGTTTCAGCCCGGCGAATACTATCTATATTGGCCCGATTTAAAATATCCCGAATCTCCTGCTTGTCCATGGAAAAACCATAGGTCGACAGGGCATTTAAGATGGTCTTTCGTCTTTTAGAAAAAGCTGCCTTGACAATCCGGAAAAATTTTTCCTTTTCAAGGGCTGGATCTTTTTCTTTCACTTCCATAAAGACCACTGCTGAATCCACCTTCGGTCTCGGAATAAAGACAGAGTTCGGTACTTGCCTAATAATTTCTGGCTGGCTGTGGTAGCGGATAAAAAGGCTTAGGGCACCATAGTCTTTTTTCCCTGGATTGGCACACATTCTTTCCGCTACTTCCTTTTGCACCATAACCGTTAGGGTCTTTAAATTTAAATCCAAGTCAAAAAGGGCCCCTAAAATAGGCGTTGTTACATAGTAGGGAAGGTTGGCCACAATATGAACAGGATCTTCACCAAAGCGTTTTTCCCACTCTTCTTTTATGTCTAATTTTAAAACATCCGAAAAGAGGATTTCCACATTGTCATAGTCTGCCATAGTTTCATCTAATATAGGCTTTAACCTTTGGTCTTTTTCAATAGCCAAGACACTTTTTCCCCTTAAGGCCAGCTCCTCTGTTAAAGTTCCAATACCAGGGCCTATTTCCAAAATCCGGTCTCCTTCACTTATCTTAGCTCCATCGACAATAGCTCGTACGGTGTTGCCATCAATGAGAAAGTTTTGCCCCAAAGACTTGGTCATGGTAAAGCCATGGTGGTTTAAAATTTCTTTAATTCTTGAGGGTGTATAGAGTCGTTTACTATCCATCAATTTTCCTTACCTTCTCTTCAATTTCTTCTCGGCTAATCCCAAAAGCATTTAAGCGCTTTAAAAACTGCTTGCCATTGCATTGGCCTAGGTGAAGATCCTTGCCAATTTTCTTTCTTCGTTCATTGGCTTCAGGACTTCCTAAAAGTCCCCAGGTCCTTAGGTCCTTTTCTGTAAAAATTTTTTCTTTATCCACCACCGTTGCATGGGCCTTTTCCAAGGCGTCCAAAATTGCCTGGGGTCTTGCATTTTCTACTCCAATATTTTTATCCTTTAAGGCCAAGTCCGTAGCAATAAAGGCATGTTTAATCCCTGGAATCCGTCGGTCCAAATCTTTTCGAATTTTTTCTCCCATATAGTCGGGGTCCGTAAGGACAATAACGCCACGATTTTTTTGAGCCAGGGTTAAAATTTCAATGAGCTTTTTCCCATAAGAATAACCTCGAGTTTGAACAACCTCTGCCTCTACAGCCGATCGCACCGCTGTAATATCGTCTTTCCCCTCTACGACGATAATTTCTTTGATGGCTTTCATGCTTGAATCCCATAAAATTCTTTGGTATTTTCCGCCGTCTTTTCCAAGAGGTCGTCTAGATTCATTTTCCTGAGATTTGCAATAAAATCTCCAACATAGCGGACATAGGACGGTTCATTTCTCTTCCCTCGTAGGGGTTCTGGTGTCAGATAAGGAGAGTCTGTTTCTAGTAAAAGCCGGTCTAAGGGGACTTCTATGGCTACTTCCTTGGGGACTCTGGCGTTTTTAAAGGTCACTGCTCCTCCAAGAGCAATATAGCAACCCAAGCGGATATACTCCTTCATAGTCTCTAAAGATCCAGAGAAGCAATGAATCAAAACCTTGTCCTCTGGATATTTTTCTAGGTGGTTTTTAATCCGGTCAAAAGTGTCTTTGGTAGCCTCTCTAGAGTGGATAACAATAGGTAGATTCAAAGAGTGTGCTAGTTCTAACTGCCGCTCAAAAACTTCTTTTTGCACTTCCCGAGGGGAATTGTCATAATAGTAGTCCAGTCCAATCTCTCCAAGAGCCACAACCTTGTCTTCTTTAGAAAGAGCAATAAGCTCTTGTTCAATCTTTTCATTGTAACTATCTGCATCATGAGGATGGATCCCAATGGCCGCATAAATTTTTTCATACTTTTGAGCCAAAGCAACGGAAGCTCGGCTTGTTTCGATGTCTGAACCTATATTTACAACAAATTCCAAGCCATCCTCATCAAAACGCCCAATTAAATCCTCCTGGTCTTTATTAAATTTTTGATCATCTAAATGCGCATGAGAATCTATCATGAAATCACTGCTCCATCTTCTAAGTCTTCTAAGCTTGTGGCTAGGGATAAGTTCCCGTTTGCATCTTCTGCCGCCAAAACCATTCCGCTGGATTCAATTCCTCTAAACTTATGTGGTTTTAAGTTGGTAAGCACTAGGATTTTCTTCCCTTCTAAGTCTTCTGGCTTATAGTGGCTCTTAATGTTAGAAACAATGGTTCTTTCTTCTTCTCCTATCTTTAAGTGGAGAAGATAGAGGCGGTCTGCATTGGGATGGTCTTCTACAGACAAGACTTTCGCTAATTTTATTTCTAATTTTTCAAAATCATCCAAGCTGATCTCTTCTTTACTTGGCTTTGTTTCTTTTTCTTCTTGAACCTTTTCTCCATGGGCTAGTTTTCTCTTGGCAATAAGATCTTCGTGGGCTTGCGCTAGGGCTTGTATTTCTTCTTCCACATCTAATCTTGGGAAGATGATTTTTCCTTTTTTCACCTTAACGCCTGTTTGGGTTAATCCCCATTCCTTGGCATCTTTTAATTCAATATCTCCAGAAATTCGCAGTTGTTTACGAATTTCCAAAGCGGTATTTTCCATGGTGGGATAAATTAATATGGACACAATCCGCAAGGCTTCTGCCAAATGGTAGAGGACAGTTCCCAACTCTTCCATCTTGCCTTCCTTGGCCAAAATCCAAGGCGTCGTTTCATCTACATACTTGTTGCATCGACGAATCAAGGTCCAAATGTCACTCAAAGCAGTGGAGAATTGAAAATGTTCCATGGCTTTTTCATTCTTATCCGCAATAGACAGAGCCATTTCTTCCAATTCTTTGGAATATTTTCCTCCTTGGCCAGGTTCTGGAATTTCTCCAAAGTATTTTTCAATCATGGAAACAGTTCGAGAGACTAAATTCCCTAGGTCATTGGCTAGATCCGAATTTAAACGTTGAAGGAACTTATCCGTTTCAAAGCTTCCGTCATTTCCAAAGGAAAATTCTCTTAAAAGGAAGTATTTTAAGGCGTCAATTCCGTAGCGGTCAATAATGGGCTCTGGATAAACGACATTTCCCTTAGACTTACTCATTTTGTCGTTATTAAAAAGAATCCATCCATGACCAAAAACTTTTTCTGGCAAGGGGATATCTAAGGCCATTAAAAGAGCAGGCCAAATAATAACGTGGAAACGCATAATTTCTTTTCCTACGAAGTGGACTTGAGCTGGCCAGTAGCGGTTGAAAGTTTCTTGGTCTTTTCCGTAACCAATCCCTGTTAAATAACAGCTTAAGGCATCAATCCAAACATAGATGACGTGGTTTTCATCAAAGGGAACAGGAACTCCCCAATCAAAACTGGACCGAGTCACAGACAAGTCTTCCAAACCATCTTTTAAGAAGTTATTGATCATTTCCTTTTTCCGAAATTCTGGCTCAATAAACTCTGGATGTTCTTCATAGAGTTTTAAGAGTCGGTCGCGGTATTTTGATAGGCGGAAGAAATAAGTTTCTTCTTTTTGCAGTTGGGTTGGACGACCACAGTCTGGACAAGTATGCCCTTCTCCCAATTGGGTTTCTGTCCAGAAAGCTTCACAGGGAGTACAGTAGTAGCCCTCGTATTCTCCCTTATAAATTTCTCCCTTATCATAGAGTTTTTGGAAGAGCTCTTGGACGTTTTTTTCATGATCTTCATCTGTCGACCGGACAAAGGCATCGTAGCGAATATCCAACTTTTCCCATAGTTCCTTAATATCTTTTACAATGTTGTCAACATAGGGCTTGGGTTCCATTCCTTGCTCACGGGCTTTTTCTTGAATTTTTTGCCCATGTTCATCCGTCCCTGTTGTAAAGAAGACATCATAGCCTTGAAGCTCTTTAAACTTCTTTACAGCATCTGTTGCTACTGTACAATACGTGTGGCCAATGTGTAAATTATCACTAGGATAATAAATTGGCGTTGTAATATAATATGGTTTTTTATTCTTATCCATCCTAATCCCCCTAAATGAGCATTTAACAGTTTTATTCACTAGCTTCTATTATACTTAAAAATTGTCTCTTTTTCAATCAAGCTTCCCTTCTATGGAAAAAGCAACTGCTTTTTTCTTATCCCTTCACGCCCTTTTATTCTCCCATAGATTTTTCTTAAAAAAGCAAAAAAACTTTTGTATTTTTTCTCATTTAAGTCTATACTTAATAAATATATATATTCTAATTAAGGAGGATAGAGAAGATGGATTTGTTTTTTAAGGTAAACAAAGTGTTAAATGGCTACATATGGGGCCTTCCAATGATTATCCTTTTAGTTGGCTGCGGTTTATACTTGGCCATCCGAACGAGGTTTATCGCCTTTCGAAAATTCCCTTTCATTGTGAAGGAAACGATTGGCCGCGTTATTTCCAAAAATCAACATACAGGTCATGTGGGAGAAGTGAGTTCCTTTCAAGCCCTTTCCACAGCCTTGGCTGCCACAGTAGGGACTGGAAATATCGTCGGCGTTTCTGGAGCTATTCTTTTAGGGGGCCCTGGAGCGATCTTTTGGATGTGGATTGCTGCCCTAATGGGAATGACAACTAAGATGGCGGAAACCACCCTAGCTGTAGCCTTTCGGGATGTTAAAGAAGACGGATCCATCCAAGGTGGGCCCATGTACTATATTTCCAAGGGCCTAGGTTTAAACGGCTTGGCAAAGTTTTTCGCTTTCTTTGCTATGATTGCAACTCTGGGAACAGGAAACACCGTCCAATCCAATGCAATTTCTGAAACCCTCTATGCTTCTTTTCAAGTTCCTAAGCTGGCCAGTGCCATTGTCATTACCTTGATTACCTCCATTGTTATTATTGGAGGGATTAAGAGAATTGGTGCCTTTACAGAAAAGCTTGTACCCTTTATGTCTGTCCTCTACGTGGTAGGAGCCCTACTTATTATCTTTAGCCGGATTACCCACGTTCCTGCAGCTTTTGGCCTCATCTTTCGAGGAGCTTTTCAAACTAAGGCTGCTGCTGGCGGCATCGGTGGTTACACCCTGGTTTTAGCCATGCGAAATGGAGTTGCCCGGGGAGTCTTCACCAACGAAGCTGGCTTGGGATCTTCTCCTATTGCCCATGCTGCCGCTTCCACTGACCACCCAGCTCGCCAGGGCCTTTGGGGTGTCTTTGAAGTTTTTGTAGACACTATTGTCGTCTGTACTATTACTTCTCTAGTTATTTTAACAACGGGAGTTTGGACAGGTCATGGAGATGCATCTTCTCTAGTTGCCTTTTCCTTTGAAGAGGGCTTTCCTGGAGGAAAGTACGTTGTGACCTTTGGCCTCGTACTTTTTGCCCTTTCCACTATTTTGGGTTGGGAATATTACGGCGAAACCTGCTGCCGTTATCTCTTTGGCGATAAGGTGGGCAATTACTATAAATTTATTTTCGTTCCCTTAGTCTTTGTTGGCGCTCTTATTCGTCTTGATGCTGTTTGGGCTATTTCTGATAATTTAAATGGTCTTATGGCTATTCCAAACTTAATTGGCCTTATTGGTCTAGCGGGTGTCTTTGTTCGCTTGCAAAAGCAATTCTTCTCAGACCATCCCAGCGAACCCTACCAAGTGGAGGATTGGATGTCTATCTTAGATTCTCCTAAAAAGGCTGAAGATTAAAACCCGAACCTCTGGAAACTTTCCAGAGGTTTCCTTTTGGAGACAAATCTTCCTGTTCCCTAGGACTTATGCTATAATAAAGACTGGTTTAGATTGTTTTTATCATCAATTATTTTATTTCATAAATATATTTAATCTATAAAGAAAGGAAGTCACTATGAAACTTAGCAATTATTACATGCCCACCTTAAGAGAAGTGCCTTCAGATGCTGAAATTGCTAGTCACCAACTCCTTCTAAGGGGTGGAATGATTCGTAAATCAGCAACAGGTATTTATACCTATCTTCCCTTAGGCTACCGGGTTATTCGAAAAATCGAAGCCATTGTCCGCGAAGAAATGGAACGCGCTGGATCCCTAGAGATTTTAATGAGTGCCCTACAACCCAAAGAGATTTGGGAACAATCCGGTCGCTGGTCTGTCTATGGTCCAGAAATGTTTAAATTAAAAGACCGGAACCAAAGGGAATTTTGCCTAGGCCCTACAGCAGAAGAATATTTCACTTCCTTGGTTAAAGATGAAGTGCGTAGTTACAAACAACTTCCCCTAAATATTTACCAAATTCAAACCAAGTACCGGGATGAAAAGCGTCCTCGCTTTGGTTTAAACCGGGCTAGAGAATTTTCTATGAAAGATGCCTACACCTTTGATACCAATGAAGAAACCATGGTAAAAAGTTATGAAAATATGTATCAGGCTTATGAACGAATTTTTGACCGTCTTCACTTGGACTACCGCATTGTTTTAGGAGATTCTGGAGCCATGGGAGGATCTTCTTCCCACGAATTTATTGCCCTTTCTGAAACAGGCGAAGGTGTTATTTGCTTTACTAAAGACGGTAAATTTGCCGCCACTGATGAAAAAGCCCCCGTCTACTACCAAGCTCCACCTGAAGAAGACGCTAAAAGTTTGGAAAAGGTAGAGACTCCCAAGCTTTCCACTATTGAAGACATCTCTTCCTACTTAAAAGTAGATAAAAAACGTTGTGCCAAAGCGGTGGATCTCCTTATCGACCAAGAACCCACCATTGTCTTTATTCCTGGCGACCGGGAACTCAATGTCATCAAACTGGCAGCCTATGCTCAAGTACCAGAACATGCCATTGAAAAAATGGACGATGAAACCATTGTAGCTTGCGGATCCTATCCTGGCTTTACTGGTCCCATGGATTTAAAAGATACTCGCATTATCATTGATTCTTCCTTGACCCATATCAATAACTTGGTTGTTGGAGCCAACGAAGCAGATTACCACTATATCAACGCTTGCTATGGCCGCGATTTTGAAGGAGAGGTTGCAGAAGACCTTCTAACAATTCAAGCAGGCGATAAAACAGAAGATGGAGAAGACCTTCTTTTCCGCCGAGGTATTGAAGTAGGAAACATCTTCCAATTGGGAACAAAATATTCTGAAGCCCTTCATGCCACTTACCTAGATGAAAATGGCAAGGAACAATTTTTCTACATGGGAAGTTATGGCGTGGGAATTACTCGGACTGTTACAGCCATTGTGGAACAAAACCACGACGATCACGGAATCATCTGGCCCCTAGACCTCGCTCCCTACCAAGTCATCATTACCATTGTCCAAACCAAAGACCAAGACCAAGTAGACTTAGGTGAAAAAATTTATAACGACCTAGAAGATAAGGGCATCCAAGTTCTTTTAGATGACCGAAAAGAAAGAGCTGGCGTTAAGTTCAACGATCGGGACCTTATTGGAATTCCTCTACGAATTACTGTAGGAAAAAAAGCTTCCGAAGGAATTGTTGAATACTCCACAAGAAAAGAAATGGAAAATAAAGATCTCCCAGTAGAAGAAGCCCTGTCAGAAATCTTAACTATTTGTCAAAAATAAACTTTATAAGTAAAAAAATTGCCTGGATTTTCCAGGCAATTTTTTATATTAAAGCCCTCCTTAAGAAAATTCCTAAGGAGGGCTTTGACTTTAGGATTTTTAGCCCTTTCTTTTTCACACGAAAATAAAGGCTCTTTTATCTTCTTGTGAAAAAGAAAAGATCCAAGATTTTATTTTACTTCCAATTTGGTAAAGGAATTTTTATTGAGTTGGGGTGGAATGATAATAGCTGTATCAATTAATTCTTTACTTAAGTTTCCTACCAAAAGGCTGAGGGCTGAAGCACCTTGGCTACAGAGGTCGTAAGCCATTTTATCTACTTGGTCCATGGGAATCGCTTCTCCAAAGACAGCGTGGATACTTTGATCAATTTCTATCACAAATAGGGCCTCTGGTCTAGGGCTTACCTTGGTATGAAGCCTATAAAGAGCTGCTGTTTCCTCTTCCATTTGTTGGAAAGAATAATAGTGGTCTACATGAATATCCAAGGGTTTGGATGGATCTGGACTTTGCTCTAAAAGCTTTCCCTTACATTCTTCTAATCGAACTTGTAATTTTTTAATTTCCATTTTTTCTCCTTATAAAAGTACTGTGTTCATATCTTACCTTTTCCTACAATCCTACAAAACGGAGGGTTTGGATGAAGGTTCCATGGTTTAAGACCTTCATCCAAGGATGTATGATTCTACAAAAGACTTTTTCCAAAGTCAACGAATAAGCATCTTTCAGATAATGAAAAAAGCATTGGATCTAACCAATGCCCGTTTTTGCATACCGATAGAAAGATGTATTCCAGCGTTTCCTCGCACCACACATAGACTTTTATGCATGTTTTCTGACTTACCTATCCTTGCAGTCTATGCCTTCCCAAATTTCTTCAGTGGCTTTTATAGACGACTCCTGGCTTACAGCGGCGGGACCGTTTTGGACTTACACCAAATTCCATCTTGACTTTCATTCTAAGAATGAAATAACATAAAAGTTCTTTGAAATTATAACATCTTCATTATATAAGGGGGCCAGATAAATGTCAATTGCTTTTTATTCGCAACCATGACTCTTCCCCAACCCCTAGTGTTTACTTTGCCCTAAACGTTCCACTTGAACTTTCTCAATCCGCTTATCTTTCACGCTGAGAACCGTTAAAATATCCTGGTTCTTATAGAAGACTTGATGGTGACTTTTGTCCTGCTCTTCAGGAATAAACCCTAAAAGTTCAATTGTTAAGCCCGATAGGGTTTCATGATTTTCTGAAGCAAAGTCCGTATGAATAGCATCGTTAATATCATCTAAATCCATAGATCCCTCAACAATATAGGTATGGGGATTGATTTGCTCAATTCCTTGGTCCACTGTATCGTACTCGTCTTCAATTTCCCCAACAATTTCTTCTACAATGTCTTCAATGGTTACCATGCCGGAAAAACCTCCATACTCATCAATGAGAATGGCAATATAGTTTTTGGTCGATTGCAATTCTTTTAAAAGTAAATCAATATTTTTGCTTTCTGGTACAAAATAGGGTTCTTTTAAAATTTTATCAATATTTAAAGAAGTGTAGTTGGTCTTAGCATATTCTACAAAAATATCTTTAATATAAACGGTACCGATAATATTATCTGTATCTTCTTGGTAAACTGGCGCTCTGGAATAGCCAGTTTTTAACATTTCAGAAATGGTGTCTGTGGTAAATTCATCGTAGTCAATCATATAGAGATCTGTTCTAGGGGTCATGATCTCATAGGCCTTGAGGTCGTCAAAGTCCATAATGGAAACCATCATTTCTTCTCCAGACAGGTTGATAACACCTTGCTCTTTCCCAACCCGGATATAGGATTTTAATTCTTCTTCGGAAATTTGCTCTTCAACATCGTCAGAATAGTTCCCTGTAATCTTGAGGAAAAATC
>JASBZN010000020.1 GCA_029983435.1 Urinicoccus sp.
TTTAGTATAATACAAGTAGACTATATTTTAAGAGAAAATAAGGGGGAAAAGACCCTTGAAAATAAAAAGAGTATATGCTTTTTTGCTTATTCTCAGCCTAGCTTTTTTGTGTGCTTGTCAAGAGACAAGGGTAGAAAAAGCAAGTGCAAATTTAGAGAAAAAAGAGCCGGAGGCGAAAATCGCCCGCTTATTTTTTGTTGGAGATGTGATTTACCACTATCCTGTTTATAAAAACTTAGCTAGGAACCAAAGCCCTACAGAATTCCAGTCCCATTATGAACTGATGGAGCCCTATATCCAAAAAGCGGATTTTGCCCTAGCTAATTACGAAGGTTCCGTTTCTCCAGATGGAAGTACCCACTCCTATCCCATGTTTCAAGTTCCCCATGAAACCCTAGATGCACTAAAAGCCAATGGATTTGATGCCCTATCTACAGCCAATAATCATTGTTTGGATGGGGGCCTTCAAGGAGCTAAGAAGTTAATTGATCTTTGCCAAGAAAAAGGCCTAGAGCAATTTGGGACTTACAAAGATCCAAATAAGAGGGGGATCATTGCCGATATTCAAGGTGTAAAAGTAGGGTTTTTATCCTATTCCCAAAGTTTTAATGGCCTGGAAGTTTTAGCAAAAAAAGAGCCTTATCTTCTGGCTCCTTTGGACTTAAATAAGGTAAAGGAAGATATAGAATTTTTACGACCCCAATGTGATTACTTGCTAGTTCTTCCTCACTGGGGAACAGAATATGCAGAAGGACCAGATCAAGGAGTTAAGGAAATAGCAGAAGCAATCTTGTCCTATGGAGCAGATGGAATTATCGCTTCCCATCCTCATGTGGTCCAAGGTCTTCAACGAAGAAATGATGGAAAGTTTATTGTCTACTCTATGGGCAACAGCCTATCGAACCAAAAACGCCAATACCAAAAAACCAAGAGAGTAGAGGGAGGCCTGGCTCTGGAACTAACCTTAAGCAAAAGGGAAAAGACCCGGGTTATTCAGTTGAAAGAAATCCCTACCCTTGTTATTCAACGGCAAGGCAAGGCTCAGGTTGCTTCTTGTCAAGACGTTATGGATGGAAAGATTTCAGATGTCTCTTCTTTAGACCAACAAAGGAGCCAGGAGCTTTATGAAGAGGTCTTAAAGGATACCACTAATTATTAGGAGGCAGGATGGAAAAAGAAACAATCTTTACAGGAAAAACTTTAAAATGGATTGCCATCCTATCCATGTTCATAGACCATGCTACGGTAGCTCTTTTAGAACCTAGATTAGCAATGGAAGCTTATGAACACCTTGGAAGATTTGATGTTTTTACCCTTTACCAACTAGGCCGAAGTCTGGGTCGCTGGGCCTTTCCTATTTTTTGCTTCTTACTTGTGGAAGGCTTTTTCCATACAAGGAGCAGGACAAAGATGGTCTGGAATCTTTGTATTTTTGCTTTGATTTCAGAAATTCCTTTTGATTTACTTTTTTCACACACTAGCTTTTTTTCAGGCTATCAAAATATTTTTTTTACTTTACTTCTTGGCTATTTAGGACTATGGGTTATGTACCAGGAGAATTGGAAAGTTTATTATAAGATCTTGGGTTTGTTAGCTTTAGCTGGTGCAACTTACTTCATCCGAAGCGACTATGGACTCAATGGCTACCTGGCTATCCTAATCTATGGAGTTATCTATCCTTTGAAAAGAATCTATCGGGTACCTGCTACCATGGCAGCCTTTTATTTTGAAGGATGGTGGGCTATGACGGCTTTTATTCCTATCTACCTATACAATGGAAAAAGAGGAAATTTGCGATTAGGGAAGTATTTCTTTTATATTTTCTATCCAGCCCATTTACTGATTTTGTACTTGATAAGCTATGCTCTTTATGAAGGAAGTTTTTAAGATTTTCCCTTTACGCTAAGATTAAAAAGAGGTATACTAGAGTATATCTTTTGCAGAAGTGGCGGAATTGGCAGACGCGCAGGATTCAGGATCCTGTGGTAGCAATACTGTGAGAGTTCAAATCTCTTCTTCTGCACCAAAAAATCCCACCTGAACTGTTTGACTTTTGACAGTTAGGTGGGATTTTTATTGCAAATTTTTTGATTTTCAAGGGGAGATGGGAAAAAAGTTTATTTTAATAGAAAAAGAGTAGGGAATTTTTCCTATGGAGATAATAAGATACTTTATAAAGTAGTTTTTTGATAGATCGAAGATTTTTTTTAATTTTTCAAATTTAGATAGAAAGAAAGGAATAATATAGTTCAGATAATAATATTTACAATTTCTACAGGACTTGGTTTGCCAAGTTTAAATTTATTTTTTATTTTTAATTATTTTCCTTTTAAGATCGCTAAAAATAATCTAATTTTTTTATCATAGGACAAGGCCTTATCAAAAGTAAGAGAATGGAGAAGGAAAGAAGAGAAAAATCGAAAAGAAAAATAAAAAAGCTATTGATAGATAGTATCAATTAGTGTATAATATATATATAAAATGTAAGAGAGAATACCTTACAATAACCTTCTTAAATATCTTAATGAACTATTGATTATTGATTTAATGAAAAACACTTCCCTTAAGGGAAGTGTTTTTGTTTACTTATTTAAGAGATAATTTTTAATACCTTGAGCACTGATTTTACCAGCGCCCATGGCCAGGATAACAGTAGCGGCTCCCGTTACGGCATCACCACCAGCAAAGATCTCTTCTCGGGAAGTTTGGCCTTGTTCTTCAACAATAAGGCCACCCCATTCCTCTGTTTCAAGGCCTTCTGTAGTCATGGCGATTAAGGGGTTGGGGCTGGTTCCTAGGGCCATAATGACGGTGTCAGTTTCTAATAAAAATTCGGATCCTTCAATGGGAGTAGGACGTCTACGACCACTGGCATCGGCTTGTCCTAATTCCATTTTAATACATTTCATGCTATGAACCCAGCCCTTATCGTCCCCAAGGAGCTCAACGGGATTGGTTAAAAAGACAAAGTTAATGCCTTCTTCCATGGCATGGTGAATTTCTTCTCTACGAGCTGGCAGGCTGTCTTCATCTCGGCGATAGACCACGGAAACATCAGCTCCCAGACGCTTGGCAACTCTAGCAGTATCCATTGCAACATTGCCACCCCCAATAACACAAACATGCTTACCGTATTTAATGGGAGTATCGTACTTACTGTCGTTGGCCCGCATAAGGTTTGTTCGGGTTAGAAATTCATTGGATGAAAAAACGCCGTTTAAATTTTCTCCAGGGATGTTTAAAAATTTAGGTAGACCAGCTCCAGAGCTGACAAAAAAGGCTTCAAAACCTTCTTCTTTTAAGTCATCAATGGTGACTGTCCGACCAATAATGACATTTTTTTCAAAGTTTACGCCCATCTTTTTTAAATTTTCTGCTTCAGCCTCTACGACTTCATCAGGAAGGCGGAAAGAAGGAATTCCATAAGTTAGGACGCCGCCTAGTTTTTGAAGGGCTTCAAAAACATGGACTTCAAATCCTTCTCGAGCCAATTCTCCAGCGCAGGTTAGACCTCCTGGACCTCCACCAACAATGGCGACTTTATGACCATTGGGTTTTTTGGGAGCCTTCATTTTAAAGCCTTGGTCCCGGGCATAGTCGGCAGCGAATCTTTCTAGTTTGCCAATAGCAACACTGTCTCCCCGATTGTTTAACACGCAATATTTTTCACATTGCTTTTCTTGGGGGCAAACTCGGCCACAGACAGCTGGAAGAGTAGTATCTTCCCAAAGGTCTTCAATGGCTTCTTGAAAGTTTTCTTCCTGAATGGCATGGATAAATTTCGGAATATTAATAGAAACAGGGCAGCCCTTTCGGCATTGGGGAACCTTACATTGGATACAGCGCCTAGCTTCTTGCACCGCCTCTTCTTTCGTATAACCCAGGCAAACTTCTTCGAAATTTTTACTGCGAAGGTCTGGGTCCAGTTCAGCAACAGGTACTCGCTTAAAACGGTCTGTGGTATTAGTCATTCGTCACCCCTTTTTCTTTTTCGACATCAGCGTATTGACGTTGGCGTTTCATGGCTTCGTCAAAGTCTACTTCATGGCCATCAAATTCGGGACCATGAACACAGGCAAATTTAGTTTTTCCTGCCACAGTACAGCGACAGGCACCACACATGCCTGTTCCGTCTACCATAATGGGATTCAGACTCACAGTGGTTGGGATGTCTAGCTTCTTAGTGAGAAGAGAGACATACTTCATCATAACCATAGGACCAATGGCTACACAATGGTCATAATGGTTACCTTGATGAACTAATTGGTCTAAGCAGTCTGTTACTAAGCCATGGAAGCCCTGAGATCCGTCGTCAGTGGCAATATAAACTTTGGAAGCGGAAGCCTTTAGTTTTTCTTCCAAGATAACATAGTCCTTGGACTTACTACCAATAATCACCTCACAAGGAATCTTGCGGTCATGAAACCACTTTACTTGAGGATAGATTGGAGCCGCTCCTAAGCCACCGCCAATAAAAAGGTACTTTTTCTTTTTTAGGGATTCAAGATCTTCTTGAAGGAAGGCACTTGGTTGGCCTAGGGGACCGACAAAACTTTCCAGCAAGTCACCTTCTTCGAAGGAAGACAATTTTTTTGTAGAGGGGCCCAGGGCTTGGATGACTACTTGGACGGTTCCTGCTTCTGGGTCGTAGTCGGTAATTGTTAAGGGAAGTCTTTCCCCATAGGTATCTGCAATGACAATAACAAATTGCCCAGGGAGGGCAGCTTTGGCTACACGAGGTGCAAAAACATCAAAAGATACAATATTTGGGGCTAAAATTTCTTTCTTTATAATCTTAAACATCACTACCTCCTTAAAGGAATAATAGACGGAATTTTTTATACATGTATTCTATTATAACTTAAAAAGTTAGATTTGTATAAAGAATTGGGAAATAATCTTTGGTCTCCAAAAAGGGCCTTCTTTTCTTCTTAAATAAACTTTGCTATAATAAGGTAAAGTTTAGGGGGAAAAATGAACGAAAATTTTGATAAAATAAAAAGACTTGTAATTAAAGTAGGATCATCATCCATAACCCATGAAACGGGAGAAATTAATTTAGAAAAAATTGACCAGTTGGCTTGGGAATGTGCTAATTTAAGAAATAAGGGTATTGAAGTGGCCCTGGTATCTTCTGGGGCAATCTTTGCTGGAGCCCACCGAATGCTCTTGGAAGAAAAACCCAAAGATACACCGAGAAAACAAGCAGCGTCTGCTGTGGGTCAAGTGGCTTTAATGAACACCTATGCTAGAAGTTTTCATGCCTACAATTACCAGGTGGCGCAACTTCTATTAACGCGAATGATTGAAGAAAACACAACCATGAAGGTCAACGTAAGAAATGCCTTTGACGAGCTTTTTGCCTTAAATGTTGTACCTATTATCAATGAAAATGATGCTATTTCTACCTTGGAAATTGAATTTGGAGATAATGATAAGTTGTCTGCAGTAGTAGCAAGAATTATTGGAGCAGACCTTCTTATTCTACTTTCAGATATTGAAGGACTCTACGATTCTGATCCGAAACTCAATCCTAAGGCTCGTCGCTTATCTATGGTGGAAAAAGTAGATGAAGACCTCTATAAAATGGCAGGGGCATCGACCTCATCTGCTGGAACTGGGGGGATGATTACTAAGTTGGATGCAGCTAAATTATGCATGGAGCGAGGAATCAATATGGTCATTGCCAATAGCCAGGACCTAAGTGTTATTCGTAAGATTATCGATGGGGAAGATATTGGAACTTTATTTGTGGGGGATAAAAATGCTTGAACTGTTAAAAAATGCAAAAAAAGCTGCTGGAGAATTGGCCAACCTATCCACCAAGGAGAAAGACAAAATTCTCGGCCTGTGGGGAAAAGCTCTTTGGACGAATCGAGAAGAAATTATTCAGGCCAACAAAAAGGACCTAGAATATGGTGAAGAAATTGGTTTAAATCCAGGCTTAATGGATCGGTTACGTTTAGATGAAGAAAGAATTCAGGGCATGATTCAGGGCCTAAATGTCGTTAGAGCCTTGAAAGATCCCATTGGCTCTGTGGATAAGATGATAGAAACAGAAGATGGACTTAGAATTGGAAAAATGAACGTTCCTATTGGGGTCATTGGCATTATTTACGAAGCAAGACCCAATGTTACTGTGGATTGTGCAGCCCTGACCTTTAAAAGTGGCAATGCCTTAATTTTAAGAGGTGGCAAGGAAGCCATCCATTCCAATAAAAAGTTGGTAGATATTTTACAAAAAACTTTAACTCAAGAGGACTTAAATAAAAATTTTGTCCAATTTATCGATGACCCAACAAGGGAAAGTTCTAAAAAATTGATGGAAGCTGTCGGCTATGTAGACCTATTAATTCCCAGGGGATCTGCCTCTTTGATTCATGCCTGCATTGATCAAGCAAAAGTGCCCGTTTTACAAACAGGAGAGGGAAACTGCCATGTTTATATTGATGCTTCAGCAGATTTAGAAATGGCTTGGGACATTGTGGAAAATGCCAAGACCCAACGAATTGGGGTTTGCAATGCGGTGGAAAGTATTTTAGTCCACAAGAACCTGGCCAAGGAATTTTTACAGGGCTTTCAAAAAATTCAAGAAAAACATGGAATCAAAGTTCACGGGGACCAAGGAACTTGTGAAGTCCTTTCAGCAGAAAGGGCGAAGGAAGAAGATTGGGGAAAAGAATACTTGGCAATGGAGTGTTCTATAAAAATTGTGGAGTCTTTGGATGAAGCGATAACCCATATTAATCAATATTCTACTGGCCATAGCGAGGTAATTGTCACTGAAAGTTATAAAAATAGCCAAGAGTTTTTAAAAAGAGTAGATTCAGCTTGCGTCTATGTAAATGCGTCTAGCCGATTTACAGATGGGGGTCAATTTGGCATGGGGGCCGAAATGGGCATATCCACACAAAAATTTCATGCAAGAGGGCCCGTCGGATTGGAAGAGTTAACTTCTTATAAATATATAATTTATGGAAATGGACAAGTGAGAAAATGAAGTATTTTAGCAGTAGGGGACATAAAGAAAAAATTAGCTTTTGGCAAGCGGTAATTCAGGGCCTAGCACCAGATGGAGGCCTCTATCTTCCAGAGGAAATTCCCGAGCTGGATTTTAGACGCTATCAAGATGCCGACTATCGGACACTTGCTTTTGAAATGCTGCGTTCTTTTGTGGATCCAGATGATGAAGATAAGATGAAAGCTTGTATCGAAGAAGGCTATAGGGACTCTTTTTCTAAGGAAAACTTGATAGATATCCATGAGGAAGAGGATTTTTCTATCTTGGAACTTTACCATGGACAAACAGCGGCTTTTAAGGATTTTGCCCTGTCTCTTTTACCACAATTTATGAAGAGAGCATCGGATGAAAATCTTTTAATTCTTACAGCTACTTCTGGTGATACGGGAAAAGCTGCGATGGAAGGGTTTAAAAATGTTCCGGGGATTGATATTGCTGTTTTTTATCCCTATCAAGGAGTCAGTGAAATACAGCACCTTCAAATGGCGACTCAAGAAGGGGATAACACCCACACCTTTGCGATTCAAGGGAATTTTGACGATGCCCAAAGAGGGGTTAAGAACCTGTTTTTACAAGAAGAGTTAAGGGAAAGACTGGCAAAGAATAATTGTCGTCTGTCTTCCGCCAACTCCATTAATATTGGTCGTCTTTTGCCCCAAAGTGTTTATTATGCCTATGGATACTTGCAACTTGTGAAGAGAAAAAAGTTGACCTATGGAGAACCCTTAGATATTGTGGTGCCAACGGGAAATTTTGGAGATATTTTAGCTGGATATTTGGCAAAGAAAATGGGACTACCTCTAGGAGATTTTATCTGTGCTTCCAATAAAAACAATGTCCTCAGCGATTTTCTTCAAAAGGGAGTTTACGATATTCATCGTCCCTTTTATAAGACAACATCACCTTCCATGGATATTTTAGTATCCAGTAATGTGGAAAGATTCCTTTATTTTTTAACAGAAGACTGTAAAAAAGTGGCAGACTTCCAAGAACAACTGGCCGAAAAGGGTGTCTATCAATTAGATAGAGAAACGAAAGAAAAAATGAAAGATTGGTACGGGTATTTTGCTGAGGAAGCAGAAGCTAAAGAGGAAATTCAAAGGATTTACGAAAACTACCATTACTTAATAGACCCGCATACAGCGGTGGCCAGTGTATGCTATGAAAAGCATAAAAAAGAAACAGGAAGTAAGAGACAAACCCTGATTCTTTCTACTGCTAGTCCCTATAAGTTTCCCCATACGGTATTAGAGGCTCTAAATTGCGAAGAAGCGTTAAAGGATAAGGAAGCTATTGAAAAACTTCATCAACTTACAGGGCAAGAAGTGCCAAGTGTGATTTCTTCCTTGTGGACCAAAAGTCAAAGACCTGACCGGGTCATTGCAAGTAAAGAGATGGGAAAAGTTGTTGAGGAAATAGGTGAATTAAAATGAAACTACGGATACCGGCAACTTCTGCTAACATTGGTCCAGGGTTTGATGTGGCAGGCTTAGCCTTGGGACTTTATCAATACCTAGAAGTAAACTTAGCGGATAAGACGAATTTAGGCCCAGACCACTTGGTTTATGTGGCCTATGAAAGAGCCTTTGCCTATAGGGGACAGGATCCAAAACCTGCCTCCTTTAACTATTATGGAGATATTCCACGGTCCAGAGGATTGGGGTCCAGTGCTGCCTGTATTGTGGCGGGTCTTGTGGCAGCCAATGAACTAGGGGCTTTAAACTTATCCCAAGACCAGCTTTTAAATTTGGCCACTGAAATAGAGGGGCATCCAGACAATGTGGCGCCAGCTCTTTTAGGGGGCTTGGTTTATTCTATGGTGGATGAAGTTGTTTACTCTAAAAAAGTGCCAGTCCACTCAAGTTTACTCTTTACCCTATGTATCCCAGAGACGGAGTTTTCCACTGAGAAGGCCCGGGGACTTTTGCCTAAAAAGCTGGAGATGAAAGATGCTGTTTGTAACCTTTCTCACCTTCCCTTTTTAATTCAAGCTTTAGAAGAAGGGGATTTTGACCTTTTAAAATTGGCGTCAAAAGACTGCCTTCATGAACCCTATCGGGGTCCATACATTCCTTACTTTTTAGATTTAAAAAAAGCCCTTGAAAAAAAGGCCTGTGTCCATATTTCTGGAGCTGGCTCCACGAGTCTACTTATTTCAAAAGTTCCACTTAAAGAAGAATTGGAGGATCTAACCAAGGGAGAGGCAAAGATTTTACAAGTAACCATTGACCAAGAAGGGGTAAAAAAAATAGACCATTAGGATCATCCTAATGGTCTATTTTTGCTTGAAAACGAATTAAGAATTTTTCTAAAACCTCAGGTAAATACTTAGTAGCAACATTTCCTTGAACTCTTAAGTAATTTCCACCGCCTTCTAGTTTATAGGCATCTTTTAAACGGTCATAGATTTCTTTTAAATCTTCGTTTCGATTTTTAGAGAGACAAATTAAAAACTGCGAGTTTCCTACAGAGGGCAAACCATAAATTTGTAAGTAGTCGTCTTGGTCCATAATATAAGCAGAAGCCTCTTTTAACTCATTAAAAGTAAGGTCAGTAATGGTCTTGTAAATGAGTTTAATACCATGAATATCGGAAGCAGCTGCCATTAATTTTTCAGCTAAGTCATTGTTTTTTCGACTTTGGAGCTTTTTCGCTTGGGACCGGTACTGTTCTTTCTTTAAAACTAAGTCTTTAGTTTTGGTATAAACTTGGTCTAAAGAGCAGTTGAGGAGTTGGCTCAGAGCTTTCATGTCCTTAGCCAATTTTTTGTATTCTTGGTGAGCTAATTGGCCAGCCACAAATTGAACTTCAATTCCTTGAGCAGATTTTTTATAGTTAAAAATTCTAGTTTCCCCAACTTCGCCAGTTCGGACCAAATGAGGTCCCATGGATTTTTGCAGGGGATAGTCTCCAATTCGAACTAAGACTCCATTATCAATTTTAGTTTGCTTAACTCGGAGGTTGGCTAAAACGGTATAGCTTACCAGGTCTTCCACTTGGTCCAACGCTCGGAAGCCAAGGTCTTGAGCATCCAAGGTAAGACTTGCGTGATCTTGATAAATATAGTAATCCAAGGTGGGGATATTTAAGAGGTGGTTAAAGGCTAAGCTGTAAAGGACCCGAGCTAGAGAAAGTTGCATAAAGGGAAGACGCTTGGACCAGTCAATTTCTTGCTTTGCATCTTTTGGTTGCCCCTGAAGGGTTACTTGGTAATTTTTATCGAGCTTAACAATTTTTTCCACAGGAAGGCCGCCAAGCGTTCCAGCTTGTTGGTCGTAGTAGGGGGTTTTTTCTAAAAAGATTGTATCATTTAAGAGATAGGTATTCTCTTCGCTTGTCTTATTCAGGTCTACCGTTAATTCTTTTCGGTAGGGTTTATAGTCTAATTTATCCATTTTCATCCATCCTTTGCTTCTTTTATTTTACCATAACTTTAGGTACAATGGTATGGTAGGAGGAGCTTATGGTTTACTTAGCCAGTATTATTTTTGGACTTTATGCAGGATTTACAAGTGAAAATCTATTTTTTCTCATCCTAATCCTGGGAGTAGGAGCTGTCTGGCTTTTTTCCTATCTGGATAAGGAAGTCCAAAGTAAGGCAATTTTTTGCCTAATTTTAGGGGCTCTTTTTTTCTGCCGGGGAAGTATGACTTCGACTCAAGCCATTGTACCCTGTGAAGGAGCTTTTCAAGGAAAAGTTCTTAGGGTGGTAGAAAAAGAAAAAAATTACCAGATGGTCTTAAAGGTAAAAGGCAAGGGAAAGATTTTATTTTATAGTAAAAATTCTCTTCCTCCAGGAAGCCAAGGAGTTTTTAAGGGCCACCTTTTTCCTAGAGAGGAGGCTAGTGACTGGTCAACGGATTCCTATCCCAATTATTTAATCTCCCAAGGGATTGGAGGCAGTGGCTACGGAAGATGGGTAAAGGAGGTTAAGAAACCAAACTTTCTTTATCGTTTCCAAGAAGCTTTAGAAAGACGGATTGGGGGACAGAACCTAAATTCAGCGGCTCGAAGCCTTTACCAAGAGGTTATTTTATCTAAAAAACAAGATTCTTTCTGGTCTGATCAATTAAGGACCTTAGGATTATCTCACATTTTAGCGATATCAGGCTTACATATTGGCCTTCTTTATGGAAGTTTAGCTTTTATTTTAGAAAAGTTTTTAGGAAGAAGGAGGGCAGGGATTCTTTCTTATTTATTTGCCCTTCTTTATCTTGTTTTTATTGGGGGATCTATTGCAGGGTTTCGGGTTCTCTTTTTCTTGCTTTTCCACTTAATAGGCGAAAGAAAGAAGATTCGATTTAACTATGGAAAGCTCTTCGTTTTTGCTGCGGGGCTTCAGCTTTTTCTTTTTCCTTTACATTTTTATTCCCTGGGTTTTTACCTATCCTATGGGTCTTACTTTAGCCTGATTTTTTTAAAGCCTTCTATTGATAGGATGTTTTATCCATTTAAGTCTGGAATTTTTCAGCTTATTACAGCCTCACTGGCTGTTACTGTGGGGATTCTACCCTTTTTGTTGGTGGTTAATTTTGAAGTGAACCTTGCCCAAGTACTGGCAAATATTATTTTACTTCCTCTTTATAGTCTTTTTATTAGTCTTAGTTTTTTCTATGCCCTGGTTCAAAGCTTGGGACTTCCGTCTTTTTTTATAGTAGAGCTTTTAAATCTTTTTAGTGAGATTCTTTTAGAAGGAAATCAGCTGTTAGAAGTTTTTACCCTCCTAAAAGTTCGTTTTGGAAAACCGAGACTGGAAGCCCTGATTCTTTACTACATGGTTCTTTATATAGTTTTTGTAGGGAAGCAGTTTAAACTTAAAGAGCGAGAACTTTTAGGCAGGTCTCTAGTGGTCTTTACTTTGGGACTTTTACTTTCTAGTCTAGTTGCAAAAAACCAGCCAGGTGTTTATTTTATCTATGTAGGGCAAGGCGATAGTAGCTTAATTCAAACAAAAAACACCCTTTGTCTAGTAGATACAGGAGGAGCAAAAAAATCCAGACCAGCTAAGCGGTATTTAGTTCCATTTTTAAAGGCCAGGGGGATCCAAAAGCTTGACCATATTATCATTAGCCATTGGGACGATGACCACTGTGACGGTTTAAGAGACTTAGCCCAAGAGTTTGAAATTGGTCAGGTCCATTTTTCCCATAACTATAATAAGTGGGATGATTTTTTCCAAGAAGAAGACATAAGAAGGACTTATTTTAAACCAGGCTTTAGCTATAAATTGGATAAGGATCTAACTCTAGATGTCCTAGCTGGAAATACCTTAGGAGATATGGAAAATAATCGTTCTTTAGTATTTTATGCCAAAATGGACCATAAAAAAATTCTCTTTCCAGGAGATGGAGAAAAAGAATTAGAAGATCGGTTAAGTCCCTATAAAGCTCACGTTTACCATGTTGCCCACCATGGATCCAAGACTTCCACCAGTCAAAGATTTTTAGATAGGGTGGGTCCTGAAATTTCTGTTATCTCCTCAGGCAAAGACAACCCCTATGGTCATCCTCATAAGGAAGTGGTAGATCGTTTAAAAAGAAGTAAGACGGAGGTTTGCCAGTTAAAAGATCAGGGGAGTCTTTTTTATAGTACTGAAACTGGGACAATACAGTCAACAAATCAAGGGATAGAGCTCACGCTTTATGGTAAAATAGTATATATTCTAGTGTTCAACCTGTATTGTTATTTATTAAGAGAGGTCAGTGGAAGCTATGGATTACTTACAAATCGAAAAAGAAATAGCAAGTAAGCAAATTATTCTATTAAGTGGCGACGAAAAGTTTCTCATGGAAGAAATCATTCGAACCTTTATTAAACGGTGGATTCCTCAAGCCTATATGGATTTCAACCTTGTTTACCTAAAAGAAGACGTAAAGGAAAATCAAGTTTTAGATGCCTGTATGACCCTGCCTCTTATGGATGAAAGAAAGTTAGTCGTAGTAAAAGATGTGGAAAGTTTTGTAAATGATCAAAATCTATCCAAGGATTTTTACAAGGAACTAGAAGACTTAAGAGAGGGGACTCTCTTAATTTTTATGGAATCTAAAAAAGCTCTAGACAAGAGAACCAAGCTCTATAAGACCATTAAAAAGCTAGGGAAGGTAATTCCTTGCCAAAGTTTAAACCGTCAAGAAGTCAGTCAATTTCTAAAGCGGCAAAATAAAGGGAGAGAAGAGACTTCTCTTTCTGTTATCCAATATTTCGTGGATATGATGGGTTACCTGCAAGGCACCACAAATCTTTTAGAGTTAAAGTTGGAATGGGAAAAGATTCTTTTGGCCTGCCAGGGGCGTCCAGTGGGAAGAAAAGATGTGGATTTTTTTCTAGCCTATGAAAAGGAAAAAAACATCTTTGCTTTTACTGATGCCTTTGTCAATAAAGACATAAAAAAAACCTTTGAGGCAATTGAGAGCCTAAAGGAACAAAATATGGATATTTATCAATTGTTAGGTCTTTTAAATCGGCAAATTGAAAATCTCTACCGGGCAAAAATCTTAGTTTCTCAGGGGTATAGGGAGCAGGACTTAAGACAGAGAATGGGGTTACACCCTTTTGTGGCAAAAAAACTTTTTCGCCAAGTAAATCAATACAAGCTCTCTCAGTTAAAGGCGATGCTGGATAGGCTGATTTTCCTAGACCAAGACCTAAAAACCTTGTCTGTTTCAGACCAGTACCTCTTTGAAGGAGAAATTTTAAAAATGATGACAGAAAACTCTCTATAAAATAAAAAAGATAGAACTTTTTGTTCTATCTTTTTTATTTAGCCAAATTTTTTGCCATTCTACTTAAAGTACGTGAAGCTTTATTTTTGTGCATAACACCTTTTTTAGTAGCATTTTTAATTTTTTTATCGGCAACTTTTAATAATTCCTTTGCATCATCTGTATTTCCAGCTTCAATTGCTTCGTTAAATTTACGGATAGTTGTTTTAACTCCAGAATTTAAGGAACGATTATGAGCTTCATTTTTGCGAGCAATATCAACACGTTTGATTGCTGATTTAATATTTGCCATTTCTTCACCTCCAAGCTCTTATTAACTCTTTGTATTTTATCATGACTTAAAGGCTTTTGCAAGAAGTTTTCTAAGCCTGTCATATTGCAAGTTTTTAAGAAAATATGATAAAATAAGGAATTAGTGATAGGAGGTTGAAATGGAGAAAGAATCAATTAAAAGTTGGATCATCACAATCGCTGTAGCATTTGTTTTAGCCCTAATTATACGGACGTTTATTTTTAATACATCCAATGTAAA
>JASBZN010000021.1 GCA_029983435.1 Urinicoccus sp.
TTAACATGGGAGTCCACCCGGCCCAGGTAAATATTCCCCACTAGGGATTTTTTAAAGGGCCGAACTCGATGGATCTGTCCCTTTCGCACTTCTACTAAAACGGGTTCTTTAAAGCTGTCAATAAAAATTGCATCCTTAACGTCCGTGAAAGACTTGGCCGTTTTCATCATAATTTTTCACCCTTTTTACTCCGATTTCATCCATGTCCCAGGGAAGGTTCATGGCTTCTTTCATGGCTTTTAAAAACAGGTCGGGCCGCAGGGTTGCCCCTTCTTTGGTGGAAAATTTTCCATAGAGGATGTGGCCTTCTTGGTAAATGTCTTCTACCAAAGAATAAGCATCTTCTTCTACTAAAATTTTCTTCCTCCCCCGCTTTCGTCGCCGTTGAATCATGAGAGAATCCAATTTTTTAAAGGCTCCTGCTAGGTCTTGGTCTTCAGATGGTAGATCAAAGGCATAAAGGCAGGCCTGGATTCTCTTTTGAATGGCAGTCTTGTCAAAGTCTGTAAAAACTTGGCGGATTTCTACCCCTTGAGGCAACTCCTGGTTTAAACGATTTTTAATTTCTTCCAAGGGATAGTCCTCTTCTACTTGGATGTCCATAAATTCACTTTCACTTTCCACTCCCAACGACAGGGGGTTCCCTAAGGTAAATTTGGGATGGGGGTTAAAGCCCTCGGAATAAATGACGGGGATTTTTGCCCGCTCCAAGGCTCGTTCAAAGAGGCGAACCAAATCTAAATGACTAATATATCGGATCATTCCTAATTTTGTATATTCAGCTCTTACTTGCATGGAAGTCCTCCCACATGGAACAGTTTTCAATGCCGCAACCATTGCAGGCCTTGCGGCAGTCTAGGGTTGTTTCTCCCTTTAAGGCTCTCTCATATTCCTTTTTTAAATAGGCCTTGGAAACGCCAATGTCAATAAAGTCCCAAGGCAGGACTTCATCTAAGGGTCTTTCTCGGTAGGCATAAAATTCTGGGGTGATTCCCGTTTCTTCCATGGCTTGTTGCCAAATGGCTTCATCAAAGGAGTCGCTCCAACCGTCAAATTTGGCTCCTAGTTCGTATAATCTATAAAGGAGCTTGCCTGTTCGGCGGTCTCCCTGAGCTAAGACGGCTTCACAGACGGAAGTGGAGGGGTCGTGATATCGGAAACGAATTTTAGGGTCCTTTACCCTGTCCTTAATCCACAGGGCCTTTTGTAAAAACTCTTCCTTTTTATTTTGCCCAAACCATTGGAAGGGGGTAAAGGCCTTGGGAACAAAACAGGATGCAGAAGCCGTAACGGTAAAGTTGCCCTTGATTTCTTCCTTGGGACGGTTGAAAAAGAGGTCCTTTACCATTTCTGCCAAGCGGACAATTCCTAGAAGGTCTTCCTCTTCTTC
The DNA here is from genome assembly GCA_029983435.1 of Urinicoccus sp. GTDB lineage: Bacteria > Bacillota > Clostridia > Tissierellales > Peptoniphilaceae > Urinicoccus. Next base: position 1,391 of record JASBZN010000021.1, read on the forward strand.
TGTTGGTAACCCAATCATAAAGTAGAGTTTGATCTTGGACCAGCCCTCTTTAAAAACGGCTTGGCAAACTTTCTTTAAGTCATCTTCTGTCACATTTTTATTGATGACATTTCTTAAGCGTTGGCTCCCAGCTTCTGGAGCAAAGGTAAGACCTGTTTTTTTCACTTTTTCAATTTCTTTTAAGACATCAATGAAAAAAGTATCTAACCTTAATGAAGGAAGGCTCAAGGCTACTTTTTGGTCTTGAAACTCTTCCATTAACTGGTTAATTAAGGGCAAGAGGTCTCGGTAGTCGCAAGAACTTAAAGAAGAAAGAGAAATTTCCCGGTAGCCTGTTTTATCAATGAGTTCTCGGGCTTGAGCCAGGAGATTCTCCTTGGATTTTTCCCGAATGGGCCGGTAAATCATTCCCGCTTGGCAAAAGAGACAGCCATGGGTGCACCCTCGAATCATCTCCAGCACCACTCGGTCATGGACGGTTTCAATAAAGGGAACAATCTGCTCATGGTTTTTTACCATGGTATCCACCTGGTCAATCTTTCTTTTTTTAATCACTGCTGGAACATCTGCCAGGCTTTCCCTATGAGAAATTGTCCCGTCTTCTTTATACACTTCCTGATAGAACTTGGGAACATAAATTCCTTGAATTTTTGTTGCTTCCAAAAGAAAATCTTCCTTATCTCCTCCTGCTTCCTTGATTTTTTGGTAAAGACGAATAAGCTCTAAGTTCACTTCTTCTCCTTCTCCCAAAATAAAGAGGTCAATAAAGTCTGCTAAAGGCTCTGGTGTATAGGCAACAGGGCCGCCAGCAACGACAATGGGTCCTTCCTTTCGGTCCTTGGCATAAATTTCTATTCCAGCTAAGTCCAGCATATTGAGGATGTTGGTAAAGGATAGTTCATATTGGAGGGTAAAGCCCAAAAAGTCAAAATCCTTAATGGGGGTTTTGCTTTCCAAACTGTAGAGAGGAATCCCCAACTTTCGCATTTGCTCTTCCATATCCATCCAAGGAGCAAAGACTCTTTCGCAGGCAATATCCTCTTGGTCGTTTAAAATGCTATAGAGAATTTGAAGCCCCAAGTGGCTCATCCCTATTTCATAGAGGTCGGGAAAGGCGAAAGCAAAGCGGACCTTGACCTGGTCCGGATCCTTAACAACAGCTCCCAACTCTCCTCCAATATAGCGAGCCGGTTTTTCCACTTTTTTTAAGGCTGCATCTAATTTTCTTAAATCCATTTTACCCCCTTAAAAGTCTTGTAAAAAGACCTTTTTTACTTTCCACAATTTCTTTACAGTCTGAATCGGTATAAATTTTTATAAATTCTTCTGGATAGGAAAAGACTTCTCCATCTTGGTCTATTGCCACTCTAGGCAGGGTCTTTACTTCTTTAAAAGACAGACCTTCCTGATCCAAAAGATCTAAAAGCTTTTGCCGGCTGGAAACTCCAGTAAATAAAAAGACGGCTATGTCCAACCAGCGGTGGTGGTTAAATTTTACCTGGTCCATGGCATAAAGTCCAGCCCGATCTGAACTGGAAAGGAAAAAAACTTCCTGGGGATCTAGAATTTCCTCCAATTCCTTCCAGGCAGGGCCTAGGTCTAGAAGAATGTGGTCATAGGTTTTTTCCAAGTCTTCCAGGACTTTTTTTAAGCCCTCTAAGTTCAAGTCCTGTCTATTTTTTAAAAGAGGACCTTCTAAAAGGTGAATTTTTTCTGTTTTAATAATGCACTCTTCCAAATCCGCCCCTCGATTACAAGCATCATAGAGGTCATAGATAGGTGCTTCTGCATTTAAAGCAAGGGAGGCATCCTTGCGTCCAAAGTTTAAACTAACATAAATGGAATGGTCAAGATTTTTTCCTAAAAGCAGAGCAAAAGAGGTGCATCCCACACCTCCCTTTGCTCCAACAAATACTATCTTCATTTTTTTCCTTTCTAAACTTAAGGCGTAATTCGACTTTCAATGGGAAGGGCTTCTGTTACCACTTCCTTATTTAAACCAAAATACTCTGCCATGACCCCTCTTAGGATTGGGCCACAGTTCATCCCGGACCCTCCTTGAAAGAGAACAGCTGCTACGGCAATTTCTGGATCATCATAGGGAGCAAAACCAATTTGCCAGGAAAAACTATCGTAGGTCTCTTTCGTATAGGGGTTCACACCGGCCCGTTCTGCAGTTCCTGTCTTAATGGCCACTTCCACTGGGAAGTCATTGTTACACTTGTCATTCCCTCCAGCCAAAGCTGCCAGCTTCATCCCCTTAGTGACTTCTTCAATAGCCCCAGGGCGGTTTAATTTTATTTGCTCTGCCCTGGCCTTGGGCTGATAAAGAGAGTTGGCATTGTCTTCATCTTTTACTTCTTGGACTAAGCTCAAGGGATAGAGCTTGCCCCCATTGGCTAAAGCCATGGCATACCGGGTCATTTGCGCTAGGGTATAGGAGTTGGCCCCTTGACCAATGGTTATATTCATGGTGTCGGCCATATTCCAGTTAGCTTGGTTGTAGTAGTCAGAAACCATGTAGTCCACCAGGGGTCTCTTTTCCTCTTTTCGGTAGTGGTTGGGATCAATATTAAAATTTTCTAAAAGCGTGACAACTTCTTGCCGACTGGGAGCTTCTTTTTTATCCATTAGGTCCACCAGGGCCTTAATGGCTTCTTCTTGCTTTTCTTCTGTAAGAACCTCATTGCTCGCTTCTTTCAAGCTGCGGTGCAAGAGGTTGCGTAAAAGTTGCTTCATGGTTTCTTTTTTTTGCTTGGGATCTGGTAGGGTTCCTTTAGCTTCTGTGGGCATGGTAATTTCCATCCCCGTCTTTTTCCCTAGACCAAATTTTTCTGCTGTTTGTCGAATTTCATTTTCATCAATTTGGCAGGGGAGACTTTGTCCCCTTCTTTGGTCTTGGCCCAAAGCTAGGGAGTAAAAATAGTAGTTACAAGAATCCCGAATAGCATCCTTTAAGGTTTCATCTCCATGGGTTTGGTGATTTTGATTCCAGAGCCAACAGCCAAAAACAGAGCCACCAACATCGACGTAGCCTCCGTCTTGAATGGGTATTTCTGGATCCAATCCCTTTTCCAAGGCTGTCAGGGCTGTAATCATTTTAAAGATAGACCCTGGTTGAACGGCAGTCTGGAAGGGAATGTTGTAAAGAGGCCTTGGGGCCAGGGGGTTCTTTTCCTCTAAAGGAATAAGAGATTCCCAGTCCACGCTAGAGATACCCGTCGCAAAAAGGTTGGGGTCGTAGGAGGGGAAGTTTGCCATACAAAGGACTTTTCCCGTTCGTACATCTACTGCCATCACAGCACCACTGGTGGCATGGACATAGGGTCTGCCCTTTTCCTTGGACCCTAGGAAGGGGAAGTTTCCCCATTGGCTTTCGTAAATTCCTCCAGTTTGAATTAAGTGGAGGGACTCGGCTAAGACCTCCTCTGCCTTTTCTTGAAGGTTGAGGTCAATGGATAGGTACACATTTTTCCCTGGAACAGGGGATGTTTCCTTTAAGACTTCTGTGGTGTTCCCCTTGGAATCCACTTGAACGCGTTGGTAGCCATTTTTTCCTCTTAGGTAGGATTCAAAGCTCTCTTCAATTCCCGTCTTTCCTATAATGGCATCTCGTTCATAGCCTTTTTTTGTATATTTTTTAATGTCTTCTTCTGAGGAAATTTTTCCCAAATATCCTAAAATATGGGCGGCAGTTTTATCCAAGGGATAGGACCGAATTGGTTTTGAGGCCACATCAATTCCTGGATTTTCAGAAAAGTTCTCACTCACCTGGGCCACTGTCTTGTTTTTAATTTTATAGGCCAAGGTAATGGGAAGATAGGCCAGATTCCCCTGCTTGGTTAGTTCATAGTATATATTTAAAATTCCTCTGGCATCGTAGGGATTGATATCTTTTGAAATTTCATATTTTTCTACCAGGGCTTGGAAGGCCTTTTCTTCATTGGCATCTGGGTCGATTTTATTGGCCTCGTAAAAGTCTTCCTTGTTTTTTTGGCTTACATAGGCGTAGTTGCCATCTCCAATGGAAATCCCTGTATAGATTCCTTGGTCAATTAAAATTTGTTGGGCCAAGTTTCGGACCTGGTCATCTTCTAGCCAGGCTTCCAAGACCTTTAAGTCCTTTAAGTGCTTAGAAACTAAACTTTGTGCGTCTTGACCCTTTCGGTCCTTGTAGAGGACCTTGTTTTTTTCTACTTCTATTTTTAGGCCTAGTTTTTCTTTTTTATTTAACGTCTTTACCAGGGCTTCTTGGATTTCACTATCTTCTTTCTCTTTTATCTTTCGATAGGCTAGCTTTTCCGCCCCTTGCTCTTTAAAGATCGTTAAAAAGTCTTCCTTGGCTGAAGATTGAAGGGTGATTTCAGGATAGGTATCCATCCAGGCCATCTTGGACTGCTTATAGTCCTTGTCAAACTTGTTGGCATAGGGCTTAAGGGTTAAGGGCGCAGCCAAGCCCTTTGAATCCACTAAATCAAAGGCCAATTTTCGAACCATGGCATTGGATAGGACTTTTTTTAGGGCCGTTGGATTTTCCTTAATAAGGTAAACCAGGGCTTCTTTTGGCGTAAATTTTGGGTCTAGGTGGTTTTCCTTTAGCCATTCTTCCTGGTCTTCTTGGCTGGTGTAGTTGAGGCCCTGTTTGCTATAGGAAATGGGAGCATCTCCCTGACCCAGGGCCCGAAAACATTCCAAAGCAACATAATAGGTTTTTTCTCGGCCTAGGGATTCTAGGGTCAAACTTTGGTCCACTAAGTCCCCCACAAGGTCATTATCTAAAATCTTGGCAATAAAAAGTTCAATGGCCGATTCCTTGCTGGACACTTCTTCTTGCACAGACTGAAAGTCGATGTCATTTAAAATCAAGGGAAAATCGTCAACGACGTTGGCTCCATCTTCTTCCAAAAAATGTACCAGTTTGAAAAAATCTCGATTTTTTTCCTTTCGGTCGATTTGATCCAACTCATCTTTTCTCAATTCCACTGTAAAAACAGGCTTGTTTCCTGCAATTAAAAGACCTTTTCTATCCCGAATTTCTCCTCGAGGAGCTGTTAGGACCAACTCCTTGGCGCGTTTGTTTTCAGAAACTTCCCGCCAATGCTTCCCCTGGATAATGGTCAGGTGGAAAAGTCGGAAAAAGAGAACCCCCAGCAAAATGGCAATGACGATGCCAAAAAACCGGAAACGATTCATTTTATCGAGTTTTTCAATCCAATAACGGATCATACTTTTCCCCCTTTATTGCGGTTTATAAAAATAAAAAGAATCCCCTGGAGGGCTCCTTGAAGGAGAATCCTCAAGTTGACTGTTTCTTTTAAAACCAGGTCCGTTGTGAGACCCGTTCCCACCAATTGATGGAAAACCCCTGTGAGAAGTTGGTAAAAGATAAAGCTAAAGGCCCCTGTCAACATGGCAGAGACAAAGGTGTTACTATTTAAATAAGAAATAAATTCCTGGACAAAAATTCCCGTAAGAAAGAAGGCCAACATATAAAAGCCAAAGCTTTTACAAAAGGCCAAGTCATACAAAAATCCTATATACAGTCCCAAGTAAGCTGGCTTCACCTTGGCAGGTTGATAGGCCAGGGCCACTAAAGCCAAAAGTAAAAAGTTCACCTGGTTTAGGAGGGGTAGATGACTAAAAACAGAAATTTCCACGAAAAAGGTAAGGCTGGCTAACAGGATGGCAACAAACATTCTCTCACCCCACCACAACAAATACTTGATAGATTTTCTTGAAGTTCACTGCTGGCTTTAAGGTCACTTCTTGAATCATCTTTTCTTCATCTCGGTTGACTTTATCCACCGTTCCTAGATAGACTTCCCCGCGGTAGAGGTCGCCAATTCCTGATGTAATAAGGCGGTCTCCAGGAACAATATCACCCAAGTCATCATAGCTGTGGCCTCTTAAGAGATCCTTAGAAGTCCCCCTTAAAATGCCCCCTTCTTGGTTCCGAATATTTTTAAAGGCAACCGATTGATTTTCGTTAATAATACTAGACACCTTGGCCCAGTTGTCTCCAACTTCAATAACCCGTCCCACCAGGCCCTGGGCAATAATCCCTTGGGGGTCGTCGACACCTACTAAGACGGTGGCGTTTTTCTTGACGCCAGCTCGGGTTCCCTTGTTAATTTGAAAAACTGAAAAATAATCGCTGGGGTCCTTGCCTATGACCTTGGCTTCCACCAGCTGGTAGTTGGTCGATTTTTTCAGTTCTGCTGCGGATTGGAGGTAGTCGGTCTGACCAATAATTTGGTTGAGCTTGCGGTTTTCGTCGGATAATCTCGCCACTTCCTTGGTGAGTTCCTTATTTTCCTTATAGAGTTTTGGCAAGTGAACCAGGGTCCTGGCTCCTTGTCCCACCCCTTGGCCGATGCTGGATAGGGCCGTTTGCACAGGAGAAGTCACGTCTAGTAGGAAGCGGTCTAGGGCATGCAAACTGAGCCTACCTGTATTGGTAAAGCCAAATAAAAATAATAAAACTGCCACTGTTCCCAACAAAATGGCTCTTTGTCGATATTTCTTTAATTTATCCATGGGTCAATCCACCATTTCCCCTTTTTCTAAAAAACTATAGTATTGGCTTCCTCCCACAATCAGGTGGTCAATGACAGGAATTCCAATTAAATCTCCCACTTGCCTTAGCCTTTTTGTTAAGGCAATATCTTCTTTTGAGGGAGTCACATCCCCTGAGGGATGGTTATGTACTAAAATTACGCTATGGGCAGATGAAGCTAGGCAATGACGAAAGACATCTCGGGGATGCACTACTGTATAATCCAAGGTCCCTTTACTAAGCCGGTGGACGTTGATAAGTTCCTTTTTAGTGTTTAAACACAAAAGGACAAATTCCTCCACCAAGCCACAATTTAATTGGCCCAAGACAAAGTCCGCCACCTTTAAGGGACTGTTGAGCTTATACTTTATGGGCTTATCACTAAAACTCACCCTTTTGGCTAATTCCATACTGGCTAGGATTGTCGCTGCCTTGGCGTCTCCAATTCCCTTAATTTCTTCTAGGGTATTTAAGTCAATTTGGCTCAGCTGATAGAGAACACTGGAAGTGTCCTTTTCCCCTTGATGGATTGTGTTGCACTTGGCCAAAATTCTCTCTGCCAAGCCAAGGGCAGATTCCTTTTGGGTTCCACTTCCTAGGAGGATGGCTAAAAGTTCCCGGTTGGTTAAATTTTCAGGCCCATAAGTTAAGAGCCTTTCCCGGGGTCTTTCTTCTTTTGGCAAGTGAAGGATAGTATAGGATTCACTCATCTTTCAGGTCCTCTAAATAGCTACATACCTTTGTAGGTAGGCCAATGACATTATTAATATCCCCTTGAAGGTCTTTAACAAATTCTGCTCCCTTTCCTTGAATGGCATAGGCTCCAGCCTTATCTTCCCATTCTCCGCTGACTAGATAAGCCTCCAACTCCTGGTCTGTCAACTCTTTAAAGCACACGGAGCTCACGTCGTAGTCAATAATCTTAAGCTTTTTATCCAAGCAAACCAAGGCAAAGCCCGTATAAACTTGGTGGGTCTTGCCAGAAAGTTCTTCCAGCATGGCCCGGGCTTCTTCTAGACTTTCTGCCTTGCCGTAGACCTTGCCCTCCCTATAGACCATGGTATCTGCTCCAAGAACCAAGTCTTGGGGATGATTTTCTGCAACTTTTTTTGCCTTTTCAAAGGCCAGACCCATCACCATACTTTGGGGGCTCTTTCCCTCTTTTTTTTCCTCAATATCTGCTTTTTCCACAGTAAATGTGTAGGAAAATTTATTTAATAAATCAATTCTTCTTTGTGAACCACTGGCTAATATCATGTTTACTCCTTAAAGTAAATTTTATTTTTCTTCATCATATCCACAATAAAGTTGGACCCTAGCCCAACAAAAAAGCCTGTAAAAATCCCCAAGAGTAGCAAAAGGGGAAGGTAGGCAAAAATCCGCCAGTTTGAAATAATGACGGCGGCAACACTAACCTGGCCAAGGTTATGAAAGCTAGCTCCAATTAAACTGACACCGATACTGGATATCTTTGGCCTCAACCAAGAAATTGCCCCAATCATGGCCAAGCAAGAAAAAATACTTCCCGTAAAGCTATAGAAAAAAGACATGACATTCCCTGTAACCAGCATCAAAAGAACGCTCTTTAAAGCGGCTACAAGAAAGCCCTCTTTCTTTCCAAAAACCAAGAGGCTGGTTAAGACCACGACATTGGAGAGGCCCAGTCTGGCTCCAGGTACGGGAATGGGAAGAGGTATCATGGTTTCTACAAAACCTACAGCAACTCCCAAGGCCACTAAAAGAGATAAAAAGACCATTTTTTTTACCTGTCCTGTCATACGCTACCTCACCAGTAAATCCAAGTCATCAGGAGATTTTTTATCTGCCTTCACTTCCACTAAAAACTCATGAGGTAGACAAATAATGGTTTCCCCAACCTGGTAGATGGGAGCCATATGGACGCAAATTTGGTCTCGGCAATTGGATTCTTTTACCCAGACCTTGCCATCTTCCACAATGAGGTCATTTTCTCCCAGCTTCGTTTTAAAGTGAAAGGTCTCTTTCTTTTGTCCCGGGACTAAGTCGATTCGCTTTACCTCCTGGCCAGAAATCTGCACACTGACATACCTTCTTCCTTCATCTTTGATGGCGTGGCCTGTTAAGTAAAAGAGCAAGAGACTTATCCCAATAATTACTCCTAAAACAATTTTATCTCCCTTAACCATGTCTCCCTCCGGTGCCCTTTATTATACCACATTCCCTCCAAGAGAGAAAAGGAAGGAGACGACTTTATCTCCTTCCCGACTTCCTTTTAAAAACTCCTTCTTAAAGGGCTTTTATTTTTTCTGCCAAGAGTTTGTTCACCACTTGAGGGTTGGCCTTGCCCTTGGATTTTTTCATTACTTGGCCCACTAAGAAGCCAATGACCCGGTCTTTGCCTGCCTTGATTTGTTCAATGCTTTCAGGGTTTTCTTTCAAGACTTCATCGACAAAGCTTTCCATTGCAGAGGTGTCTTGCATTTGCAAAAGTCCCATCTTTTCCACCAAGTCTTTGGGTTTTCCCCCTTCTTCAAACATGGCTCTTAGAACTTTTTTCCCAGCATTGTTGTTGATCTTCCCATCCTTAACCAAGTTTAAAAGATCCGCTAAATCCTTGGCTTCAAAGGGTACGTGGAAGCCCTCTTCTAGGTCCACTCGTCGTAGAACTTCCCCCATGACCCAGTTGGATAGCATGGTGTAGTCTTTAAATTCTCCTGCTAGGTCTTCATAGTAGTCTGCCAAGTCCTTGGTACTCGTCAAGACTTGGGCATCGTAATCTGGTAGTTGGAAGTCCCGAACAAAGCGTTCCTTCCTTTTCTTGGGAAGCTCTGGCATCCGATCAAAAATCTTTTCCAACCATTCTTGAGAAACATAAAGAGGTGGCAAGTCCCCTTCTGGTACAAAGCGATAGTCGTTTTCTGTATATTTTACCCGCATAAGGACAGTTTCTGTCTTAACATCGTCCCAACGACGGGTGGTTTTCTTTTCCTTTTCCCCTGCTTCCATTAATTGGATTTGTCGCTTGGTTTCAAAGTCAATGGCCCGGCCCACTGCCCGAAAAGAGTTGAGGTTTTTAATTTCCGCAATGGCGGATCTTTCTCCTGTTTCTAAATCTTCGATATTGATATTCACATCGCACCGCATGGATCCTTCTTCCATCTTACAATCCGAAATATCCAAATAGCGAAGGGTAGACCGAATAGCCTCTAAGAAGGCCTTGGCTTCTTCTCCAGAAGACATGTCTGGGTCAGAGACAATTTCAATCAAAGGAACGCCACACCGGTTGTAGTCCATTAGGGTATCTCTTTCATCCGAGTGAAGGGCTTTTCCCGTGTCCTCTTCGATTTGTATTTGATGAATACCAATCTTTTTAGGGCCATTTTCTGTTTCAATTTCCACATAGCCGTTGTTACAAAGGGCGTGTTGGTTTTGGGTTAATTGGTAGCCCTTGACCAAGTCGGGATAAAAGTAATTTTTCCTTTCAAAGACGCTTTTTTCATGAATGGTACAGTGAAAGGCCTTCCCTGCCATGGCAGCATACTCGACAACTTCCTTATTTAAAACAGGGAGAGCTCCTGGCATTCCCAAACATACTGGGCAAACCCGCGTGTTGGGCTCTCCACCATATTTATTTTCACAACCACAAAAAGCCTTGGTCTTTGTGGATAGCTCTACGTGAATTTCTAGTCCTACAATTGTTTTATAGCTCATTTTTTACCATCCCTTCCAAGACCTTTCCATAGGAAAGACATAAATCATCCTTAAAGCGATTTGCAGTTACTTGTAACCCCATTGAAAGACCATTTCCTAGGGGATAGGGAATCGTCAAAGCTGGTAACCCTGCAATATTTACAGGAACAGTACAAAGGTCTGACTGGTAAATTTCCACTGGGGAAAGACTTTCATCAATCCGGTAAGGTTTTACAGGATAGGTTGGAGAGAGAACCACATCATAGTCCTTAAAGATTTTATCGAAGTCATCTATAATCCCATGACGAACTTGCAGGGCTTTTTCATAGTATTCCTTGGCTAAGTCTAAAGATAGGATATGGGTTCCCACCATAATCCGACGTTTTACTTCGTTGCCAAAGCCCTCGCTACGAGACTTGATAAACATTTCATTGACATTGTCAAAATCTTCTGTTCGATGGCCATAGCGAAGACCATCATACCTGCTTAGGTTAGGAGCAACTTCCCCGTTGACTAAAATATGGTAGACAATAATTCCGTATTGAATATTTTTACTTTCCACCCGGTCCACTTGTGCTCCCTTGGTCCGAAGTGCCTCAACCACTTTTTCATAGGCTTTTTTAATGTCTTCATCCATGTCCATATCCATCTGACAATCCACCAAGGCGATTTTCATGGAACTTAAATCCATGTCTTCAAGTTTTTTAAAAGCTTGATTTCCCAAAGCAGTGGCATCTTTTGGGTCTGAACCCTCCATCACATCAAATAAAAGACGGATGTCTTCTAGGTTTTTTCCAATCACCCCTGGTTGGTCAAAGGTGTTGGCCATGGAAGCAACGCCAGACCGAGAAATCGAACCATAGGTGGGTTTCATTCCTGGTAGGCCACAGAAACAAGCTGGTTGGCGAACACTTCCCCCTGTATCGGTTCCCACAGCTAAAAGGCAGGAATCCATAGCCACAGAAGCAGCTGCTCCTCCACTGGATCCTCCAGCAACAAGTTCTGTGTTGAGAGGGTTTTTCGTAACGCCAAAGTAAGAGTGCTTGGTATCTGACCCCATGGCAAACTCATCCATGTTGGTCTTTCCAATAATGACCCCGTCTTGGGCCAAAATCTTATCTACCAAACTTGCTTGGTAGGGTGGAACAAAGTCTTCCAACATCTTAGAGGCGCAAGTCATCTTAACATTTTCAATGGCAATATTGTCCTTAATGGAAATGGGGACACCAAAAAGAGCGCCTAATTCTTCCTTGTTCTTAAGCTTTTGGTCTAGGCGTTTTGCCGTTTCTAGGGCCAAATCTTCTGTAATGGTAATATAGGCATTCAAGTCCTTGTTTTTTTCCTTGCTTTCTTCCAGGAGGCCTTGAATATATTCTGTAACCGTGAAAGCTCCCGTCTTATATTTTTCAATGAGTTCCTTTACAGATTGTATCTTTTCCATACTTCCTCCTAGTCTACGTAACGGATAATTTCAAAATAACCGTACTTTTCAGCTTGGGTATTTTTCGTAGCTTGGTCTTGACCCAGGCTCTCTTTGACTTCATCTTCCCTGAGATGGGATTCCATGTCATTTACTTGAAACACCATGGTGTCCTCTGTTGGGACTTGGCGAATTTGATCCACAAAATCCATGGTTTCAGAAAAGAAACCAGAAAATTGGTCCAATTCTTCCTCCGTAAAATCTAACATGGCAATATTTGCTATGTGTTTGATTTCTTCTTTTTTCATCTTTCCACTCCTTTATCAACCATCTCTTGATAGTCTTCTTGGTTAATGATTTTAACCCCTAATTTTTCTGCATCCTTTATCTTAGATCCTGGCTTTTCCCCTGCCAGGACATAGTCTGTATTCTTGCTGACAGATGAAGAGGTCTTGCCTCCAAACTGGCGAATTTCCTCTTCTACCTCACTCCGCTTTCTAGATAAAGCCCCCGTTAAGACAAAGGTTTTGTCTGTAAAGATTTGCTTTTT
>JASBZN010000022.1 GCA_029983435.1 Urinicoccus sp.
ATTGTTTTTATTAGTTTTTTCCATTTTCTAAGCTCCTTTTTTCATTGACAAAACGGTATCCAAGCCCCCAGGCTACTTGAATATAAATGGGGTGTTTGGGGTTCATTTCAATTTTTTCACGAATTCGCCGAATATGAACGGTCACTGTCTTAGGATCCAAGGCTGGTTCTTTCCATACCTTCTCGTAAATTTCTTCAATAGAGAACACCCGTCCAGGATGTTTCATAAGTAGCTCTAAAATTTGATACTCAATAGGGGTTAGCGAGATACTCTCCCCTAAAACCTCCACCCGACGCTGGTCCAAAAGCAACTTCACATCCCCAATAACAATTTCCTCTTCCTTACTCTCATCATTGTAGGTGTGGTTCCTGCGAATAATGGCATCCACCCGAGCCATGAGCTCCATAGGGTTGAAGGGCTTTGTTAAGTAGTCATCGGCCCCAATTGTAAGCCCCTTAATCTTATCTAAATCCTCCGACTTGGCTGATAAGATTAAGATGGGAACAACAGAATAGTTTCGAATTTCCATAATGGCCTCTTCTCCAGTCATTCCTGGCATCATCAGGTCCATAATAATTAAATCGTAGTCCTTTTTCTTGGCCTCTTCTACTGCATCTAAGCCATTTAAAACCCCTTTGGTCCTGTACTTTTCCTTGCCTAAATATATCTCAATAGAATGGAGAATACTCTCATCGTCTTCTGCAATTAAAATGTCGTATTTCCTCACCTTTATCACCTCATCCTTATTATAACAAAGGAAAAAAACAAATTTCTTAATAAAATCTTACAAAATTCTTAAAATACTTAGGAGCTTTTCTTGCATTCATTAAAAGAAGCGATAGGTTAACCTATCGCTTCTTTTCCTTTATTTTAAGGTTTATTTTAAAACAACATTGTAAATCCGTCCGGGAACGTAAATTTCTTTCACTACATTTTTATCCCCAACTTGCTCACTAAAGGCCTCTTCTGCCTTGACAATTTTTTCCACTTCTTCTTTGCCAGCTTCTCTGGGAACCTTGACGGTAAAACGTACTTTCCCATTAAATTGAACAGGAAGCTCTACGCTATCTTCTACTGTCTTAGACTCATCGTATTCTGGCCAAGTTGTATCGTGAAGGTAACCTTCAAATCCAGCCAGGCTCCACAATTCTTCTGTAATGTGGGGTGCTACTGGGTTTAAAAGGGTTAAGAAAATTTGTAGTTCTTTCTTGCTAATAGTCCCTAGGTCATTGACTTCGTTGAGATAGGTCATAAGCTGGGCAATGGCTGTGTTGAACTTTAAGTTTTCATAGTCATTGCTGACCTTTTTAATAGTTTGATGGGTCATCACTTCCATTTCTGGACGAATGTCTCCATCAACAAGACTGTCTTGTAATTTCCAAACTCTTTCTAAGAATCTCCGACATCCCTTAACGCCGTTGTCAGACCAAGGGGCAGATTTTTCAAAGTCACCAATAAACATTTCATAGGTTCTTAAGGTATCGGCTCCATAGTCGTTGACAATATCATCTGGATTAATAACATTTCCTCTAGACTTACTCATCTTTTCTCCGTTATCTCCCAGAATCATTCCATGGGAGGTCCGTTTCATATAGGGTTCCTTGGTGGGAACAACGCCTATATCATAGAGGAACTTATGCCAAAATCTTGAATAAAGTAAGTGAAGGGTTGTATGTTCCATCCCTCCATTGTACCAATCCACTGGCGTAAAGTAGTCGATAGCTTCTTTACTTGCCAAAGCTTCATGATTATGGGGATCGGTGTATCGTAAATAGTACCAGGAAGACCCTGCCCATTGGGGCATGGTGTCTGTTTCTCTTTTGGCTGGCTTGCCACACTTAGGACAAGTAGTGTTGACAAAATCTTCAATTTTTGCCAAAGGAGATTCTCCATTATCTGTAGGTTCGTAATTTTCTACTTCTGGTAAGGTCAAGGGAAGGTCTTTTTCATCGACAGGAACCCAACCACAATCTTCACAGTAAATAAGAGGAATTGGTTCTCCCCAATATCTTTGTCTAGAGAACACCCAATCTCTTAACTTGTAGTTGGTATGTTTTTCTCCAATACCTTCTTTTTCCAGCCATTCCACCATTTTTTCCTTGGCTTCTTTTACAGATAAGCCATTTAAAAAGTCAGAGTTTTCTAAAACGCCTTCTTCAATATCGGTATAGGCTTCCTTACTTAGGTCCCCTCCCTTAATAACAGATACAATAGGAAGGTCAAAGGTCTTGGCAAAGTCATAATCTCGCGTATCGTGACCAGGTACAGCCATAATCGCCCCTGTTCCGTAGCTCATCAAGACATAGTCACTCACCCAAATTGGAATCTTCTTTTTATTCACAGGGTTAATTGCATACAAGCCTTTTACAGGAACCCCAGTCTTTTCCTTGGAAAGTTCCGTCCGTTCAAATTCACTTTTTTTAGAAACTTCTTCCCGGTAAGCGTCAATGGCATCCATGTTTTCAATTCGGTCTTTAAAGTCTTGAATATACGGATGTTCTGGAGCTAAAACCATGTAAGTAGCGCCAAAAAGAGTATCGGGTCTTGTCGTAAAGATTTTTAACTTCTTATCACTATCTTCAATGGCAAAGTCCACTTGGGCCCCATAGGACCTTCCAATCCAGTTGATTTGTTGGGTTTTTATCCGGTCCAGATAATCTACTTCTTCCAAATCATCAATAAGGCGGTCTGCATAGGCTGTAATTTTTAACATCCATTGACTCTTTACTTTGTGAACAACAGGTGTTCCACAGCGTTCACAAGTGCCCCCTACTACTTCTTCGTTGGATAATCCCACCTTACAAGAAGGACACCAATTAATGGGGAATTCTGACTTATAGGCCAAACCCCGCTTAAACATTTGTAAAAAGATCCATTGGGTCCACTTGTAGTATTCTGGATCTGTGGTGTTGATTTCTCGTGACCAATCAAAGGAAAAACCAATGGACTTTAACTGGTCTTTAAAGTGGTCTACATTCTTCTTTGTTACAAGAGCTGGATGGACGTGGTTTTTAATGGCAAAGTTTTCTGTTGGCAGTCCAAAGGCATCAAACCCCATGGGAAAAAGAACTTCTTCCCCTTGGTAGCGTCTTTTCCGAGCCACTATATCTAAAGCCGTATAGGGCCGGGGATGACCTACGTGGAGCCCTTGTCCACTGGGGTAAGGAAATTCTACAAGGGCGTAGAATTTTTTCTTCTTAGGGTCCATCTTACAATGGTAAACACCTTGGTCTTCCCAATGTTTTTGCCATTTCCCCTCAATTTCTTTTGGATTATACTCTCTCATAGGTCCTCCTTAAAATTCTGCATGTCCCACTGTTCTTGGGAATGCCGTTACGTCTCGGATATTTGTTACCCCTGTTACATACATCACTGCTCGTTCAAAGCCCAAACCATAACCAGAGTGGACTGTAGTGCCGTACTTTCTCAGGTCTAAATACCAGTCGTATTCTTCCATCTTCAATCCATTGGCTTGGATTTTTTCTTTTAAGATATCGTAGCGTTCTTCCCTTTGTGAACCGCCAATGATTTCCCCAACACCTGGAACCAACAAGTCCATAGCTGCAACGGTTTTTTTATCATCATTTTCCCGCATGTAAAAGGCTTTAATTTCCTTAGGGTAATTAGTTACAAAGACAGGACGTTTGAAAATCTTTTCTGTCAGATAGCGTTCATGCTCTGTTTGTAGGTCAATTCCCCATTTTACAGGATAGTCAAACTTGGCTCCAGACTTTTCTAAAAGGTCAATGGCTTCGGTATAAGTAATCCGTTCAAAGTCGTTGTCGATAACATTGTGCAGTCTGTCTAAAAGACCCTTATCTACAAATTGGTTGAAAAAATTCATTTCATCTGGTGCTTTTTCCAAGACATAGCGGATAATGTATTTCATCATGGCTTCTGCCACATCCATATTGACATTTAAATCTGCAAAGGCCATTTCTGGTTCAATCATCCAAAATTCAGCAGCGTGGCGTTGGGTGTTGGAATTTTCTGCCCGAAAAGTTGGCCCAAAAGTATAGACATCTCGAAAAGCCAGGGCAAAAACTTCTGCTTGCAATTGTCCAGAAACAGTTAGATGGGTTTCTTTCCCAAAAAAGTCCTGACTGTAATCAATGCTTCCGTCTTCTTTTTTCGGTGGATTTTCCATATCCAAAGTAGTCACCCGGAACATTTCTCCAGCACCTTCTGCATCAGATCCTGTAATCAAGGGTGTTTGGGCATAGACAAATCCCCTATCTTGGAAAAATTTATGGACAGCATAGGCCAAAAGAGACCGTACACGAAATACCGCTTGGAAGAGGTTTGCTCTGGGGCGTAAGTGAGCGATAGTCCTTAGGTATTCTGGACTATGTCTTTTCTTTTGTAGGGGATAGCTTGAGTCAGATTCTCCTAAAAGCTCAATCGCTTCAGCCTTTAGTTCAATGTCTTGCCCCTTTCCTTGACTTTCAACTAGCTCGCCCTTTACCCGAATAGAAGAAGAAATACTAAACTTCATCTCTTCTGGAAGGTCTGTTTCCCCATCGAAAACCACTTGTAGGGGTTGAAAAGTAGACCCATCTGTTAAACTAATGAAACTGATATTTTTCCCAATTCTGGCTGTCTTAATCCAGCCTTCCAGGCTTATTTTTTCGTGAATATACTTTTCCTTGTCTTGATAAAGATTTCTTAATTTCATAATGCCTCCTTATAAAAAAAGCAGCCTCTTGCATAGGACGAATGTATCGCGTTGCCACCTATCTTGCTAAAAGCCACTTTATCTCTTGTTATCGCCAAGAATACGTCTTTTTAAGATGCTCCAAGTTGTTTTTCTAATAAATAAAATCTCCTTTTCCCACCAACCAAAGGCTCTCTATAGACTTATTTATTATACTCGTCTCTTCTACGCATACTGATTTAATTACTAATGTAACAATTATAGATGATAAGCCCGCAAATTTCAAGGCTTTTCTCACCTATTTATCCTAGAACCTATCCTTCCATCTTTTCTCCTGACGAGCTTTTAAGTCTTTTTCCTTACCATGGTCAGAGGGATGGTAAAAGCGTAAGTCTTTATACGCTTCTGGCAAATAGGCCTGGCGAACAAAAGAATCAGGATAGTTATGGGGATATTGATAATTTACTTGCTTTTCTCCTTGGACTCTGGGGTTATTACTTTCCCTTAAGTACATGGGAACACTGGCTGTAGGATGGTTTTTTACAAAATTCATAGCCTCATTAATGGCAGCATAGGCCCGGTTAGATTTTTCAGCACAGGCCAAGTAGCTGGCACATTGGCCCAGATTAATCCGGCATTCTGGTAGGCCAATGACTTCCACTGCCTTAAAGGTAGACGTTGCTAGTACCAAAGCCATGGGGTCTGCATTTCCAATATCTTCTGAAGCGAAAATCACCATCCGCCTGGCAATAAACTTGGGATCTTCTCCTGCTACTAGCATTTTTGCCATCCAATACAAGGCTGCATCAGGATCAGATCCCCTTAAGCTTTTAATAAAAGCTGAAATGGTATCGTAGTGATCCGTACTCCCCTTGTCATAGAGAACAGGCTTTTCTAACATGCTCTGTTGGATGTCTTCCTTATGAAGGACCAATTGATCTGTCTTTTTTGGCGTCGTTAAAACAGCCATTTCTAAGGCAGACAACATCACTCGGGCATCTTTATTGGAATGACTCACCAAAAAGTCCATGGCTTCTGGTTGTAAAACTGCCTTGAACTCTTTTAAGACCTGGTCCTTTTCTAAGGCTCGCAAGGCCAACTTTTCCAAATCCTCTGCCTCTAGCTCATGAAAATTTAAAATTTGACAGCGACTCACCAGAGCCTTATTTACTTCAAAATAAGGATTTTCTGTAGTGGCTCCAATAAATAAAATCTTTCCCTGTTCCACATAAGGAAGAAGAGCATCCTGTTGGGACTTGTTGAAGCGATGAATTTCATCGATAAATAAAATCGTCTGCTTTCCCCTTAACTTGAGACTTTCTTCTGCTTTTTTTAAAGCTTCTCTTAAATCTTTCACACCACTGGTTACAGCAGAAAGCTCTAAAAAATCATAATCCATCGTTTTGGCAATTATATAGGCCAAGGTGGTTTTTCCCACGCCTGGTGGTCCATAAAAAACCATGGACCTTAAGCGGCCACTTTTAACCATTCGATTGATAAATTGGTTTTGACCAATAAAGTGACTTTGACCTACAAAATCTTCTAAGCTTGTAGGTCGCATTCTCTCTGGTAAAGGGGCTGTGGTTTTTAACTGGTTTTCCATTTGTAAGGTGAATAAATCCATCTTATCTCCTTATCTCATCTTTTGAGGGTCTTTTTTATTCATTTTCTACTCATCATACTTTTTCTTTAGCTTAGGAATGTCTTCTAAATCTACCCACTCTTCTGTAAAGCCACAAGTACAACAGACATACCGGTTCACTAAAACTGCTGAAAAAATACTATGTCCAATTAAAATATTATTTCCACTTCCATAGGCACCTGCTTTCCCTGGTACCAATAAAAGATCTTTGGACCCACATTTTGGGCAAAGTCCCGTATTCTTCATCTTATCTCCCTTTATTTGGTCTATTTAAACTATTTTCTTTAACAAAGGACCTAGTTCAGCTTTTCTGAATAGGTCCCATGATTTTTCTACTTAAAAAATTCTTTAGATTATTTCAACATCCACGTATTCTGAAGTGCATAACATCAAAACACCAACGTAATCTAGATTAAATTCCACAATGTCTCCAACCTTGTAGTCCTTTTTACAATCGGAAATATCTAAAATAGTATGGTCACTAGACCCTCCCAAAACAATCATTTCTTCATCCACTGGGAAGAGGGATTCGTTAATGATATCTTGTTTGCCAATAGCAATTAAGGCCCGGGTCCGAACACCTCGGTCTACAAAAACAGGCTTGTGACCAAAGGCATCTAAACCAGTTTCTTCTACAGGAACGGAAGGTTTATCTTTAATTTCAATGATTTGCGCTTGTAAAACCCATCCCTTGGAATTGGTTCCAGGTAGTTGTTTTCCATAGGAAGATTCTGTTCCTCGGATTAGAGTTTCTCCTAAACGTAAATTGTTGATACTTGGGAGCTTTTCTTTCCCTAAAAGATAGACAGAAGAGGAATTTCCTCCACTAACTACTTTTAAGTCATAGTCAAAACGTTCCTTAACACCTTTTTTATAGTCATCCAAACGTTTCAAGATATGAGGCTTTGGAATCACTGCCCCATAGCAAGTAAGGTTGGTTCCAATGCCTTCTAGGACTAGGTTGTCCATCTTTAAGACTTCTTCCACTGCTTGGTAAAAATCTTCTTCTTTGAAAAAGCCTTCTCTAAGGTCCCCTAAATCTACCATTAAAATAACCCGATGTCTACATCCAGCCTTCCCTGCTGCTTCATTTAATTTTTTTAAGGTAGAAAGTTCTGAGTTTAAACTAATATCGGCATAGCGAACAACTTCGTCTACTTCAGAATGTTGGGGAAGTCTCAAGAGAATTTTATCAATATCAAACTCTTGTAGTTTCTTCAAATTCTGAATTCTAGAATCAGCCAAACCATCTACACCGCCCTCAATATAGACTTTGGCAATTTCTGGGTCTGCACAGAAGACTTTTGTTACTCCATAAAGAATATCCACTCCATTTTCTGAAGTCAACTTTTTTAGAGCCTTTACATTTTGTACTACAATATCTCTTTTTAAAATTAGTTTTGGATAAGACATCATTTCTCTCCTTTTCTATCGTCAATAAATTTATTTACTTCCTCCATAAAGGACGACACATCTTTAAATTGCCGATAAACAGAAGCAAACCGAACATAAGCAACCTCATCCACATCCTTTAGGGCTTCCATTACCCGGTTCCCCAATTCCGTAGAAGTTACTTCTTTTTTAAATTCATTACGTATACTTTTTTCAATATTTCTTGCAATTTCTTCCAAAGTAGCCATCTTAACAGGCCGCTTTTCACAAGACCGAATCATTCCATTTAATAGTTTTTCTGGATCAAAAGATTCCACCGTCTTGTCTTTTTTTATCACCATTAAAGGCGTTTTTTCAATTCTTTCATAAGTGGTAAAACGTCCCCCACATTGGACACATTCTCGCCTGCGACGAATTGCTTCGTCAGAAGGTCTCGAGTCAATCACCTTAGAGTCAGGGTAGTTACAATATGGACACTTCATAAAACCTCCATAATAAAAAAATACGTATCCCTGAGGATACGTACCCTTTTATCTACGCAAAAAGTCAGGAATGTGTAATTCTCCTGTATCCTTTTTATCTTCCTTCTTTTCCATGTCATTCTTTATTTTGTCTCTTGCTGCATCTAAGGGATTTGTAGAGGAAGCTTTTTCGTCATCATAAACATCAAATTCTGTTGCAATGACAGTTACCTTAACTTGGTCTTTTAAGCTTTCATCAATACCAGCTCCAAAGATAATATTTGCATCATCATCTACGGAATCTCGAATTAAATCAGCCGCTTCTGTTACTTCGAAAATACCCAAGTCTCCGCCACCTGTAATATTTAATAGAACAGACCGAGCGCCTTCGATGGATGTTTCTAATAGTGGAGATTGGATAGCCATTTTCGCAGCTTCTTTTGCTCGTTCATCTCCACTTGCATAGCCAATACCCATATGGGCGATTCCCTTATCATACATTACTGTTTTTACATCGGCAAAGTCCAGGTTAATCAAGCTTGGTACACTGATTAAATCACTGATGCCTTGAATCCCTTGTTTAAGAACTTCATCTGCCATTTCAAAGGCTTCAGAAAAACTTGTCTTTTTATCACTAATTTGTAGTAAGCGGTCGTTGGGGATAATAACCAAAGTATCTACCTTGTCTTTTAAGGCTTTAATCCCAGCTTCTGCTTGTTTTTTTCTCTTAACCCCTTCAAAGGTAAAGGGTCGAGTAACAACACCCACTGTTAAAGCACCTAAGTCCTTGGCAACTTCAGCAATAATAGGTGCAGCACCTGTCCCGGTTCCACCACCCATACCGGCAGTAATAAAAACCATGTCGGCGCCATTTAAAGCTTCGCGAATTTCATCCATGCTCTCTTCTGCAGATTGTTCCCCAACAGAGGGGCTTGCTCCTGCTCCAAGGCCTTTTGTAATTTTTTCACCAATTTGTACTTTTGTTGCTGCACAAGAATTTTTTAGTGCTTGACGATCTGTATTAAAGGCGATAAAGTCTACACCCTTAACTCCATTGGTAATCATCCGGTTTACAGCGTTGTTTCCTCCGCCACCAACACCAGCAACTTTTATTCTGGCAAAATCTTCGTGATCCATATCAAAATCCAACATCTTATTCCTCCTATGTTCTGACCGTAATTCTAAGGTAGAGTTATATACTTCTATTCTAGTAATAAATTACAAAATAGTCAACTATCTATCAAATCTTATTCTTCTAAATCTTTTTTAATTTAGTCTTCTTTTCTGTCTTCTTGATTTTCTTGACGGTTTAACCCCTCATTCACTGTTGTTTTTTGGCTTTCTGTTACTGCCACTGGGTCCTTTCCCTTATCCATTAAAATCATGGTAACTTCCTTATCCATGGATTTAATTTTCTCAAGAACCGCCACAAGTTGTTTACACTTATACTGACTATCTTTAGTTGAAGAAAAAATAACCTGGATATCATCCTTTGTTAGAAGATGAACTTCCTGGGTCTGGATATCAATGGCTTGAATCTTATCCTTTAAATCTCCTTGGAAAATAGTCGTTACCATGGTTCTTAGATCTTTTTGCTTTTCATTTAAAAAGAGGTAGGAACCCATTCGGAGATCTTTAATAGTTAAGCCATTGATCTTTATAAAGTCGGGTTGAAACTGCATGGTCTTTTCTAAGATTCGCAAGTCCTCATCCACATTGACATAGTGGTCTCGAAAGTTCAGTTGCGCAATGGGCTTTCTTTCCTCCACACGAAGAACCAAACTTCCGTTTAAGCGCTTCTTTAACTGGGCCGTCTTTATAAAGGGAATGGCTTCAATCCGTTTCAGGACTTTTTTGTCGTTTAATCCGTAGAGTTTAGTCCCCACATCGATTTTTCCAGCCTTTAAAATCTCCTCTTGGGAAACCTTCCGATTTCCCTCCACCTTAATTTCCTTAATAGTTAAAAAATTGTACTTCACAACATTGACAAGGATAACCACGAGAAGTAAGACAAGAACCCTAAAAAGCCAACGCCGACGATTTTTTTGTTTAGCTGTTAGTCTTTTCTTTTTCTTTGCCATGGCTTCCTAACTCCAATATCCTCTTTGCAATTTCTTTTACTGCTTCTTCGTTACACATGCGGTGAGCGCATTGTCCCATACTTTGTCGCTTTTTATCATCTTTAAGCAAGTCTTCAATAGTAGCGTATAATTTCTCCCCTGTTAGGTCTTCCTCATAAATTAAAACAGAAGCCCCTTGAGATTCGTAGCTTTTTCCATTAAAAACTTGATGGTTCCCTGCTGTATAGGCCTTGGGAATTAAAATACTGGCCTTGGATAGGGCGCTGATTTCTGCCAGGGTCATTGCTGAGGAGCTGGCAATAACCACATCTGCCTTGTCCATGAGATTTGGAATTTCAAGAGAAAAGGAAAGAATTTCCAAATCTTTTCTTTCTTCCACGTCCTCCATAAATTCCTCATAATAGTCTCTTCCTGTAATGTGAATCAAGTGAAAAGGAAGCTTATCATGACTTTTAATTATTTCTTTTATGGCATCATTAGTGGATTCTTGCCCACCTGATCCGCCAAAGCTTAAGACGATTTTTTCTTCTCTGTTGTCCTTTTTATCCTGAGAAATTTTGTCTAAAAAGGCTTGGCGAACAGGATTTCCTGTGTAAATTAAATTGTCTTTTCTCTTAAAATAAACCTTGGCTTCTTTAAAGTTTAAGGCCACAAAAGATGCTTTTTTTGCCAAAAAACGGTTGGCTTTTCCTGGAAAGGCATTTTGTTCTTGCAAGACGGTAGGGATTCGATACTGTTGGGCCTTTAAAACCACTGGTGCACAAACGTATCCTCCTGTTCCAATTACCACATCCGGCTTAATTTCTTTTAATATTTTTCCACAAGCTCGCATTCCCTGAGATAGGGACCACATACTGTGGATGGTTTTGGCAGAAATTTTCTTTCTTGGAAGCCCCTCTACTGGGATGGGGTAAAATTTTATTCCTTCCCTTTGGACAAGTTCCTCTTCTAAAGAGCCTTCCTTACCTACATAAAAAATTTCTACTCCCTCTGTTTTTTTCAACTCGTCTGCAATGGCCAAAGCCGGCATAATATGACCGCCAGTTCCACCGCCAGATAAAATAATTCGCATATATCCTCCTAGTGTTTTTTCGATAAACCAAGTAAGATGCCACTTGCCACAAGACAAACCCATAGAGAGGTCCCTCCATAGGAAATAAAGGGCAAAGTAAGGCCTGTAACAGGTAGGATTCCAATACTTACTCCCATATTGAAAAAGGCTTGAATGGCAATACTCATGGTAATGCCTGTTCCAATTAACTGCTCATAGGGATTTTTACACCGACTGGCAACCTGTAAGCCAAAAAAAGTGAACAAAAAGTAAACAATAA
The DNA here is from genome assembly GCA_029983435.1 of Urinicoccus sp. Lineage (GTDB taxonomy): Bacteria > Bacillota > Clostridia > Tissierellales > Peptoniphilaceae > Urinicoccus. Next base: position 11,562 of record JASBZN010000022.1, read on the forward strand.
CCACAAAAAAGGTTCCTACAAAGCCCCACTCTTCTCCAATAATGGGAAAGATAAAGTCATTATAGCTCATGGGAAGGTAGCCTTGCTTTAGGCGACTGTTTAAATAGCCCACGCCCCAAAACCCCCCAATACCATGGGCAAAAAGAGAATTGGCCAGTTGCCAATCTGTATCTTGAATATCATCAAAGGGATCTAAAAAACTCATCATTCTTTCCATCCGGTAGGGCATCATCCGAATCATAATATAGGCTAAAGCCCCGCCCCCACCGACAGAAATAATTCCTTGGTAAAGTTTCATCCCCATGACAAAAAATAAAGCTATTAGGGTTAGACCGATGACCATTCCAGTAGAAAAGTCTCTTAAAATGACCAAACCTGTTGATATACCAATTATAACAATAATCATAAAAAATGTCTTGAATTCTCTAATGCTTTTTCTATGTCGGACTAGGTAGTCACTTAAGTAGAAGATAGAAGCATATTTTAAAAGGTCAGAAGGCATAAATTCAAAACCCACAACAGGAATTCTAAGCCACCTTACACTGTTATAGTGACTCACTCCCAAGGGAGTGTAGAGAAGGAGACAAAGAAAGACACTTAGGGCGAAAAAGGGTAGGCTGAGCTTTCGAATGGCCTTAGTCGATATCCTAGTGGAAAGATAAAAAAAGACGAGACCTATGGCCAAGAAAATCAAGTGCCTTTTAATAAAATGAAGATTATTACCCATCTTTGTCAGGCCTTCATAAGAGGAGGCACTGGCTACAAACAAAACACCTAAAATCAATAAAATAATAATGGACGTAAGAAGTCCCAAGTGGAAAGACTTTTTTTTCATTTATCTTGCTCCTTTAAGTCATGAACGATGGACATGAAATCATTCCCTCTTTCCACAAAATTTTTATACATTCCCCAAGATGCGCAGGCTGGCGATAGTAAAACTACACCTTCTTTTGTTAGGTCTTTGGCTTTTTTTACAGCTTCTTCCATAGAATCTACGGGAAAAGTTTGAGAAATCCCCACCTCTTTGGCTTCTTTAAACCATTGGTCTTTGGTTTGTCCCAAAACAATAAGATGGGAAATTTTATCCTTGTGTCTTTGCAAAAGAGGTAAAAAGCTACTTCCTTTGTCATAGCCCCCTGCAATTAAAGTCACTTTAGAAAAGCTTTCTAACGCCACATCAGTGGAATCCGTATTGGTCCCCTTAGAGTCGTTATAGTAAGGAATTCCATGAATTTCGTCAACATATTGGAGGCGGTGGTCCGCCGCTTTAAAAGTCTTTCCAGCCTTAAAAGCACTTTTTAAGGCGATACCATAGTAATTGGCCGCTAAAATAGCAAAAGATAGATTACTGATATTGTGATTTCCCACTAATTGAAACTCCTCTGTAGGTCCTAGCGTTTCTTTTAAAATAATTAATTTCCCCTGGTCAAGATAAGCATCCGCTTCTTGAAGAACAGAAACACTTTGCTTTTTTGCCTGGGTTTTCACCCCATAGGCCACAGAATCGTCTTTATTTACAATGCATAGATCTTCAGGACCTAGGTTCTTCACAAGGTTTTTTTTACTTTCCTGGTAGTCTTCTACCGTCTTATGC
>JASBZN010000023.1 GCA_029983435.1 Urinicoccus sp.
AATTGGTGAAAGTCCAATACAGCCCCCGCTACTGTAATTGAGATGAAATCAACAAAATGTCACTGAGAAATCGGGAAGACGTTGAGAGTAAGTTGATCATAAGTCAGGAGACCTACCTTTGTACATTAAGTTAAGCTTTCGGTGGGAAATGCTACTATTAAAAACGTAAATAGTAACACCCAAAATTCCTACTGTAGCGAGGAATTTTTTATTGCTCATTTTACAGATTGGGTGACGGTCTACCTCCCACTTTAATCTGTAAAAAAACATATTTAATTACCCCTATTAAAAGGCCTCTCACCGAGCAATGTGAGAGGCCTTTTGCTATATCTTTAAATAAATTTTGTATCTGGTAAGTTTCTAACATTGAGCTCACTTAAGTAATCTAATAAGTTTTCTAAAAGATCCTGGTAGAGGTCAAAAGAAGAAACAAAATCTACAGGTCCATGACCAATTCCTGTGCAAAGGTTGGTTACTAAGGCTAAACTATTATAATTTAAGTTGAGTTCTCTAGCTAAAAATACTTCTGGCGCCCCAGTCATGCCAACAACATCGCCGCCAATTTGTCGATAAAATTTAATTTCAGCGGCTGTTTCAAAACGAGGTCCTTCTGTAGCAACATAAATTCCTTGATGAACTTGTTGGCCTTGGTTTTTTAAAAAATCTTCTATATTTTTTCCAAGGAAGTCGCTGTAAAGGTTGGATACATCGAGATGTTTTAGTTCTTGTTCTTGACCATCATAAAAGGTGGAAATTCGAGACTTGGTAAAATCTAAGATGTCACGAATTAAAACAAAATTTCCAGGCTTAAAATTTTCGTTAATAGAGCCCACCGCGCAGAGGCTTAGAATATGATCAACATTTAAAGACTTAAGAGCCCAGATGTTTGCTCTATAATTAATTAAATGGGGGGCAAGACTATGGTCAATACCATGTCTAGGAAGATAGTAAATTTTCTTGTTTTTTACTTTAAGGGTATAAACAGTCACTGTTCCATAAGGAGTTTTTATCTTTTTTTCTTCTAAAGGTTTAAAAAAACGATCAAAACCCGTTCCAGCTATTAAAGCGTACATTTTTATCACCATCCTAAATTAATTATAGCAAAAATCGATTTAAAATGTCCAAGATATTTAAAAGTAAGGTTTTTTCAGTTATAATGGATAAGATAGGAGGGTTCTTATGAAGACTAATCGTATGGATAAAGGTTTAGCATGGATGCTGAAATATGAAAATGTAGCATGGTATGAAAATGGTGCCGTTAAGATTTTGGACCGGAGGGTTTATCCCATTGAGTCAAAATTTGTTACTTGCCATCATCATACAGAAGTAGCCCAGGCCATTGCAGATATGGTAACACAAAGTGCAGGGCCTTATACTGCTGCAGGAATGGGAATGGCCTTAGCCGCTTATGAATCACGAACAATGAATGCAAAGGATCAATATGCTTATTTAGTTCAAGCGGCTAGGTGTATAGAATCTGCCCGTCCAACGACAAGGGATCGTATGCACCAAGTTGTTGAGGGGTGCTTAGCAATAGCTAAAGACCATCTTGGTATTTCATGTGATGAGGTTATTTTTAATCATACTGTGGAAGCCATGAACCATCGCTATGAAAGAATTAATGAAGTTGCTAAATATTTAATAAAGAAGATGCCAAAAGAAGCTACTGTAATGACCCAATGTTTCGGAGAAACAATTATTGGAATGATGATTCGTCAAGCACACGACCATGGAATTGATTTAAAAATGGTTTGTCCAGAAACACGTCCTTTTTTACAAGGAGCACGATTTACCGCCTCCTGTGCAAAAGATATGGGTGTAGATGTTACGGTTATTACAGACAATATGCCAGCTTTTTATCTATCACATGAAAAGGTAGATTTATTCACTTCGGCAGCAGATGTTATCTGTATGGATGGGTCTATTATCAATAAAGTAGGGACATTACAAATTGCCCTTTGTGCAAAGCACTTTGGTATTCCTTATTATTGCACAGGAATCCCAGATATTAACCACAAGGATGCAAAGGGGGTAGAAATTGAATTTAGAGATCCAGAAGAGACTTTATCGGCTCATCACATCAAGCATACCTTGGAAGGGGTTAAAGGGTACTATCCAGCTTTTGATATAACTCCACCCGAATTGGTTACAGAGATTATTACAGATCAAGGTGCCTTTAAACCAGAAGACTTAGGAAAGTATAAGACAGATAATTCAAACTTCTATAATTTTGCGGTCTAGGAGGAAAAATGTTAGAAAATCAAATTAATTTTATTATAGAAATTGACAAAATGAAGTCTGTCTATCGACGGACCTACATTACTTCTGGAGATCGACGAGAAAATGATGCAGAACATAGTTTTCATGTGGCCATGATGGCTCATCTGTTAGTTAAATATGCGGATAAGCCTGTTAATGTGGACCGAGTGTGTAAGATGCTTTTAGCCCATGATATTGTGGAAGTAGACGCTGGAGATACCTTTGCCTATGATGCCAAGGGCTATGAGGATAAGGAAGACAGAGAAATGAAAGCGGCAAAGAGGTTATTTGGTATCTTGGACCAAGACCTGGGAGAAGAATTCTTCAATTTATGGTTAGAGTTTGAAGATGTAAAAACTAACGATGCTCTTTTTGCTAATGCTTTAGACCGTCTGCAACCAATTATGATGAACTATTATGGTAAGGTTACTACTTGGTCTCTTTACCCTATATCTAAAGAAATGGTATTTCAGCGCTTAGAACCTATTGAAAAAATTTCAAAAAAGTTATGGACCTATGCTAGAGAAATTGTAGAAGATTATTTTGATAACCACAAAGGACTGTGATAGGATGGCTCGTAAAATTTTATTAGTAGAAGATGAAGATGCAATTCGTAAATTTGTAAAAATCAACCTTGAAAGAGAAGGGTATAAAGTTTTTGAAGCAGCTTCTGGAGAAGATGGCATAGAGGTTGCACGCCAAGAAGAACCAGAGATTGTAGTTTTAGATATTATGTTGCCAGGAATTGATGGTTTTGAAGTTTGTCGAATTTTGAGGCAAGAATACCCTGACCTTGGGATTATTATGTTAACGGCTAAGGCAGAAGATTTAGATAAAATCATGGGACTTCAATTTGGTAGTGATGATTATATGACTAAACCCTTTAACCCAACAGAATTGAGTTTAAGAATTAAGAGTTTAGAACGACGCTTAGATGCTAAAAATACTAAAGTAAGTAAAGATAGTATTATTAAGCATCCACCTTTTGAGTTGGATACCTATGCTCGAAAGTTTTATTGTGACTCTAAGGAAGTAGAGTTGACGCCAACAGAATATTTAATCATGAAGTTGTTTATGGAGAACCCAGGGAAGGCTCTCAGAAGAGAAGAAATTTTAAAAATTGTCTGGGGGGAAGATTACCTAGGAGATAATAAGATTGTGGATGTTAATATTCGACGTCTTCGATCCAAGATTGAGCATAATCCTGCGAAACCAAAGTACATTGAAACAGTTTGGGGAATGGGATATCGATGGTTTATTGCAGAGGATGATCAGTGAAAAGTTCTATAGGAAGTAGGATTATCAATAGCTTTCTAATTGTCATCTTATTGACTGTTTCAATTATCGATATTTTATTAATTTCTGGCTATCGACAATACTACTACAATGCGATTGAAAACAATTTAAGATACCGGATTGATAACGCACAAGAGCTGTATCAGCAAAACTATAGTTTGTATCCTATTGAAGAGTTTGCTGCAGAACAAGTAACTTTGGTACCTCAAAACAATCACTACCAGGTTCAAATTATTGATACTAAAGGAAATGTCTTATCGGACTCTTTGGGGGTTTTTCAAGACAATGTATTGGTTTACAATGACGTTCAAAAAGCTCTAAATGGAAACACTGTTTCTAGACTTGGAAGCGTGGAATATTCCAAAGATTCTGTGATGAGTGTTTCAGCACCTTTAAAAACGGCAAATGGAGATATTAATGGTGTTTTGCGCTTGACCATTTCCTTAAGTGATGCCAATGCCCAAATTCGTTATATTGCCTTTCTATTATTAGGAATTAGTGTCTTAATCATTATTATTTCTTTGTTAGTAGGTATTATTTTAGCAAAATCTATTGTAAAGCCGATTGATGAGTTAACAAGAGTTGCAGAGCAAATGGCGGATGGACATTATAAAGTGCGATCCAACATAGATGGAAGTGATGAATTAGGTAAACTTGGATATACTTTAAATACCTTAGCAGAAGAAATTTTAAAAAAAGATCAAATTAAAAATGATTTTATTTCTTCCATTTCTCATGAATTAAGAACCCCCTTAACTTCTATTAAAGGTTGGGCTTCTATCTTGATGAATTTGAATGAAGATGAAAAGCAGCTTTACTTTGAAGGTCTTGAAATTATTCAAAATGAGTCGGATCGTTTAGCTAAAATGGTAGAAGAACTTTTAGATTTTTCCAGATACATTTCTGGACGGATTACTCTAGATAAGGATATTTTCAATTTGGCAACAACTTGTAAGAATATTTGCACACAAATGGAACCAAAGGCAGACTTGGCCCATGTTCATTTAAGTTTAGAGTTGGATAATGATATTATGGTCTACCTGGGAGATGAAAATAGAATCAAACAACTCCTGATTAATTTAATCGACAATGCGATTAAGTTTACGGAAGAGAATGGCTGGGTAAAATTAACTAGCTATACAAACAACAATCAGTATATTATTTTAGTTTCGGATAACGGGGTTGGAATGTCTAAAGATGACTTAGACCACGTTAAAGAAAAGTTTTATAAGGGAAAACATTCGAAAAGTCACAGTGGAATTGGCCTATCTATTGCAGATGAAATTGTTAAATTACACGGTGGGGAAATGGATATTTTTTCAGAAGAAAATGTTGGAACAACAGTAAAAATAGCACTTCCTTATGAAAAAGATTTGGAGGTGAAAAATGAAGCTTAAGTCTTTCTTGATTATTGGATTATTGTTTTTTCTCGTAGGATGTGGAGATGTTCAGCTTCATATCAACAACTCCTATAACCCACCTACGATTACCAAGGCCCCTATTGAAGGGAAATGGACCATTACAAAAATTATTTTCACACCAGAAAATCGTCTAACAAATTTTGACTACAAGGATTATATCGGTAAAGATATCATTTTTAGTTCGAAGGCAGTAGTTGTAGAGAACACCACTATTAAGAGTCCTGAATTTAAAATTAAACGTATTAATAGCGATATGTTTTTTGAAAACAAATTCAATACAAGCAAAGAATCCATTGGTGTTAAGAGTGACTACGTATTTCTTGTGGACGTTCTTGAAGAAAACTCTACTTACTTCCAGGTCCTCCGAGAAAAAGATGATTTGGCCTATTTAGATATTAATGGTATATTTGTTCAGATAAAAAAGACTTCAGACCAAGTAACGGATAAGGACATAGAAAATTTATCCCATTTGGCAGGCAATTATAATTTTCCTAAAGTGAAAACAGAAGAAAATGGGTTTTTGCTAGGATTTGAAATTCCTGCGGGTAGCAAGAGAAAAAGCTACCAATATCGAACGTATTTTTTTAAGATTCATGGAAAAAATTTGGTAGACATTATGCAAATGGAAGACCTAATCTTACCTCGGGATGATGGTTTTTATAAAATCAGTAACAATAAAGTAAAGGTAGATCAAACAAGCTTTGATTCCATCCAATTTGAAAAGTTATCAAACAAGAATCAAGATCCTCTGATCTCAAAAATTAAACCCATTGAATACCCTCAATTTTCTAGGTCTATTCTCTATTTATCGCCAAATTATATAGGGCTTGAAAATATGAAAAAGGGGTCTAAAGAAAAAACCTTAGCCCTATATGCTATTAATTCTATCGACCGAGAGAAAAGTCTTTCCTTTGGAGATTTAGTGGAAAATGGGAATGAAATTTACGAAGACACAGCAAAATTTTTCTTACCGCCTAACAACACCTATGAAATTGATGATCGAAATTTTTCTATTATCCGGAGTCAAGGCTTTTGGGTGTATCGAGGAAGGATTAATTTCAATGTTGGAGAAGGAAACCTTTATAAAGATTTTCCTTTAAAGACGACTGTAGGCAAGGATATTAATAAATATAACCAACTGCAAATCCCCTTGGCCAAGATTGAAAAGAATTTGGGTCGACCTGTTAAGGATGCCTTTTTTGCTCCTAATAATCAACTATTATTGACACTTGAAGATAACCACATCCGCCTATATCCTATAGATGAGGATCAAGTTATTGGAGAAATGATAAGAGAAATAAAAATTCCATCTTCCTCTAGACCTATTCTAGCGGAATGGTGCTTAGGACAATTTGTAGACAATTGGAACAATGAATTAAACAAAGGAGATTTAAGATGAGTAAACTATTGCTAGCACTAGGTGACCACTATGAATTTATAGTCATCTGCATTATCACCATTTTAATTGGTCTTTTAGTGACTTTTATGATGAGTGTCTTTGCAAAAAACTTGAGATTTTTAAAATATCTACCTGGTCTTATTTTGATTCTGATAGGAGTTGTGTCCCTTTTGGCTGTTTTAAATAATCTCTTTGCATCTTCCAGCCTAAACAATATCTTAGTGGCTGTAATCTGCTTAACATCAGGGATTTGTAGCCTTTTGTTCGCTTTAATTGTGGGGATTGTGACAAAAAGATAAAAGGGAAACTTGTCCTATTACGATTATTAGTGACTTATGTAATCTTTCTAAAAATTTAGACTTGAATCCTTTACCAAAACTTAAGGTATTTTTGGTATACTATTTCTAGTAAGAGAAGTATTCGAGGAGGAATTTATGTTTTCTGTTTTACAAAAAGAACAAATGAACTTACATACAATTCAAAAAAGCAAAGACATTAAAAGTACATTACTAAGTAAATTCCTTTTTGAAGAGGATAGTACCTGCCTACAAATACTTTTAAACTTGTACAACATTGAGGATTCGATTGAAAATGTTTTGCCTAGCTATATTTCTATGAAAAATTTAAAGGCAGACATCATTCGGTACTTAAGTCCTAACCAAGGTCGAGACTTAGTTGCACAAAATGTGACTAACCTTATTCACGGAGACATTACAAGATTGGAGCTATGTATCTATTTAGAAGGTTACCGAATGGGTTATCGATCTAAAAATTGGGCGAATCAACTAGAAATTTTAACTTTTAATCACGCTAGTATTGAGGATCTTTACCAAGTTTCTTATGCTTACAAGTACTTTGAAGAATCCAATGAAATCCAGCAACTGCAAGGGAATTTAAATCGGGTAATTGAAAAAGATGAAAAAGTAAAGAAATTTTTATTTGATTTAGTTAAGGGGTATTCTAAACGAGTTTTAAAACCAAAAATTTTTCATATTAATAGGTATCTAGACCGTCAGCTGATGATTGACTACGATGCAGATGGAATTTCATTTGTGGAAGCACATTTACCCTTAAGGTTTAGTGATGTATCCCGTATGTATAAACAGCTGTTAAAGTTTTTAATTAAAGACTGCATGCGAGTTTATCAAAAAGCTTACTGGGATGGAATAAACAATCAAGTAATGAATCGCTATCATTAACTAAGTTATCTTAAGATAACTTAGTTTTTTTATAAAGATAAGTTTCGAAAATAAAACGTTTTAATTTGAATGGATAGAAAAAAGAGTCTCTCTTATTATTCGTAAAGGAATGTGATAAAATGATTATAATGGGTTTAGACCCTGGCTTAGCTATTGTTGGTTATAGTTTTATTGAGAAAAAAGGAAATTCCTACAAGGCGATAGAGTATGGAGCTATTACAACGGAAGCCAAGATGCCTACTAGTCTTCGCTTGGAACATATTCATAGAGAAATGCTAAGTCTCATTGATGCTTTTCAGCCAGAAGAGCTGGCTATTGAAGAATTATTTTTTAATAAAAATGTTAAGACAGCTATAGCTGTTGCTCAGGCCAGGGGCGTAGAAATTTTATCCGCTCAGCTAAAGGGGCTCCCTATTTATGAGTACACGCCTTTACAGGTAAAACAAGGCCTTGTGGGTTATGGAAGGGCAGATAAAAAACAAATTCAACATATGGTAAAAATACTACTTAACCTACCGAAAGTACCTAAACCTGATGATGTTGCGGATGCCTTGGCTATCGCCTTAACGCATGGACACACAGGAAGATTTAAGGACCAATACTTGATGGAGTGAAAAATGATTGATTTTATAAAGGGAGTTATTTCTGAAATTACAGATGAGGCAGTAATTATTGATAAAAATGGCATTGGAATTAAAATAATGATGCCTTCCAGTGCCTTAGATAATTTATCCCAGGGGGAAGATCGAACTATTTATACAGATTTAGTCGTTCGAGAGGATGACATTTCCCTCTATGGTTTTGACAGTTTACACCAAAGGCAAATGTACTTACTTTTACGAACAGTTTCTGGGATTGGTCCCAAAGTTGCCATGAACATTTTAGGAGGTATGGATTCAAATATTCTTCAAAAAAGTATCCTAGTAGAAGATCTTACTGTTTTGACACAAGCTCCAGGAGTTGGAAAAAAGACAGCTCAACGAATTATTGTGGAGCTAAAGGATAAGTTATCTAACTTAGGCTTTGATGAAAGCCTTGATTTAAAAGAAATGCCACAAGAAAGCATGGGAAATCCTGCAATGGAAGCTTTAATTCAATTGGGTTATCAAAAGTCAGAGGCAGAAAAAATGTTAAGGAATATTGATCAAAGTCAACCGATTGAAAAAGTTTTACGACAAGCTCTCAAAAATAGATAGGAGTTCAAATGGAACGAATCGTAGATTCAGAAAAGCTAAGAGAAGATGAAGAGCAGATAAGTCTTCGACCAAGATGGCTTTATGAGTACATAGGTCAAGAAAAAGCTAAAAAGAAACTGGATATTTTCATCCAGGCTGCCAAGTTAAGAAATGAACCCCTGGACCATGTTTTATTACATGGACCGCCAGGCTTGGGAAAGACAACGTTAGCGGGAATTGTTGCCAATGAAATGGGAGTACAAATGAAGGTTACTTCTGGTCCTGCCATTGAAAGGGCTGGAGATTTAGCTTCTATTTTAACCAACTTAAATGAAAATGATGTTTTATTTATTGATGAAATTCACCGGATTCATCGAACGGTAGAAGAAATTCTTTACTCTGCCATGGAAGATTTTGCCTTGGACTTAGTTGTAGGCAAGGGGCCTTCTGCCCAAAGTATTCGGCTAGATATTAACCATTTTACTCTTATAGGAGCCACAACAAGAGCGGGGCAATTAAGTTCTCCTTTAAGGGAACGGTTTGGAGTTCCCATTAACCTAGAATTGTATAGCGAAGAAAGTTTATTAGAAATTATTCATCGATCGGCTAAAATTTTAAATGTCCCGATAGAAGAAGATGGGGCACGGGAAATTGCTATTCGGTCTAGAGGGACTCCACGAATAGCCAACCGTCTTTTAAAGAGGGTTCGTGATTATGTGCAAGTTGTTGGTCAAGGGGTTATTACAAGGGATAAGGCAGATGAAGCTTTAAAACTTTTAGAAATTGACCAATACGGGTTGGATAACTTGGATCGACGGATTATTGAAACCATGATATTACAATTTGCTGGCAGACCTGTTGGGATTGATACCATTGCTGCAAGTGTCGGAGAAGAAAAAATAACCATAGAAGATGTCTATGAACCTTATTTGATGCAAATTGGGTTTTTGCAACGAACTCCTAGGGGAAGGGTTCCAACAAAAAAAGCCTATGATCATTTTCACATACCCTATCAAAAACATTAAGGAGAGAAAGATGAGAAAATATCTTGTATTAATAATGATGACTTGCCTGCTCTTTTTTCCCATAAAAAGCTATGGAGCAGTGAATAGTTTAACGATAAAAATTGGACCTACACTAAGAAATGGAGAAAGTGTAAAAATTAGCTCAGATGGCTCTTTATCTTATGATTTAGAAAATTCTTTTTCTAATAATGCCCTGATTCAAAATAGTGGGGGACAAGCTTTTGTAAATGGGAGACCAGTTAGTCGAATTTTTACTAACGGAAGCTATATTGAATATAAAAATAATCGCTATAGGGGAAATCTAACTTTAATTAATAGGGGGACAGATATTTATATCTGCAATCAAGTCAATTTAGATGATTACATTAAGGGAGTTATTCCCTATGAAATGAGCTCTTCTTTTCCTTTAGAGGCCTTAAAAGCACAAGCAATTGCTTCTAGGGGCTTTGCTCTATCCAACAGGAACAAGTATATAAAATACGGCTATAATTTGGATGACACGACAAGCTCTCAAGTATATAAAGGAATGAAGGCAGAAACTAGCCGAACCAATCAAGCCGTAGATCAAACTACAAACATTATTCCTTATTATGGGTCAAACTATGCCGATACAATTTTCCATGCCACCAGTGGAGGCTATACAGTGTCTGCTGACCAAGCTTGGGGAGGACAATCTATTCCTTACTTAGTAGCTAAGGAAGACCCATATTCAGTTAATACAAGAAATGCTTCATGGACCTATACACTTTCTTACGATAAAATGAAATCCATTATGGAATCAGCCTATCCAGAAATTGGGGCTTTTAAAAACTTATCTATAGCAGAAAAATACGATGGAAGGCGAGTAAAATCAATTCGTATAGAAGGAGACCGAGGAGAGAAAATAATTAAAGGGAGTAAATTTCGTAGTTTATTAGGAAATACCAAGGTAAAAAGTACTTGGTTTACTATCAATGGCCAAGATTCTATGGAAACTAATTCTGATGGTTTTTATGTTTTATCTGCTAAGGGATTAGAAAAGAGAAAAATGATTTACACTACAGCCAAGGATACGCGCCTAGCTAGTCCAACTCTTACAGGAAAAGAATCTTCTACTAGCCTAAATAATACTTTGCCAGGATCAGATTTTGTTATTAAAGGCAGAGGTTATGGGCATGGAGTTGGAATGAGTCAATATGGAGCTGTTGAAATGGCTAAACAAGGAAAGACCTATTATGAAATACTTATGTATTATTATCCGTCAATCCAATTAATAGGAGAATAAAAGAGTATGAAGACATCGGACTTTAACTACGATTTGGATGAAAAATTTATTGCACAACACCCCATTTTACCCAGAGATCATGCAAAATTGATGTTGGTATCTCGAGATTCTATGAACATCCAACACAAGATTTTTTATGACATCTTGGATGAACTAAAAAGGGGGGATCTTTTAGTTGTTAATGATACCCGTGTTCGGCCAGCGCGACTTTTTGGCCATCGAGAAAATAAGGAAGAAAAAATTGAAGTTCTTCTTTTAAAACCCTTAAATGGAAAAGTTTGGGAATGCTTGGTCAAACCAGGGAAAAAAATGAAATTGCATACCACCATCTACTTTGAGGACCTTTTAAAAGGGGAAGTAGTTCATATTACAGAGGACGGCAGTCGGCATATCGCCTTTACCATCCAAGGGGAAGAAGAGGATATTGAAAAAGTTTTTGAAAAAATTGGTCAAATGCCTTTACCTCCCTACATCAAGGAGACATTAGAGGAAAAAGAAGAATATCAAACAGTTTATTCGAAATATATAGGTTCAGCAGCAGCACCTACTGCGGGCCTTCATTTCACAGAAGAGTTGTTAGATAAAATCCAAGAAAAAGGAGTAGAGATAGTCCCCATTACCCTCCATGTGGGTTTGGGAACTTTCCGACCTGTTAGTGTAGAAGATGTTCGTAACCATCACATGCATTCAGAACTTTGCATGATTAGTGAGAAAGCTGCTGAAAAAATTAATAGGGCCAAGGAAGATGGGCGAAGGGTTATTGCTGTAGGAACAACCTCCATGCGGACCTTAGAAAGCATGACTCAAGATAAGAGGGTCTTAAGTGGGCATCAGTGGACTGATATCTTTATCTATCCAGGATTTGAATTTCAAATTGTAGATGGATTAATCACAAATTTTCATCTTCCTCAATCCACACTTCTTATGTTAGTATCTGCTTTTTCAAGCAAAGAAATTATTTTACATGCCTACGAAGAAGCCAAAAAAAATAATTATCGGTTTTTCAGCTTCGGGGATGCCATGTTTATCAGAAAGGACGATTAATGTTTTCGTTTGAATTAATAAAAAAAGACAGTAAAAGTAAAGCCAGGTTAGGGAAAATTAAAACAGATCATGGCGAAATTGAGACGCCTATTTTTATGCCTGTAGGCACGAAAGCCACAGTAAAAACAATAAAAACAGATGAGCTAAAAGATCTTAAAGCGCAAATCATTTTAGCTAACACTTACCATCTTTTTTTGCGTCCTGGAACGGAAATCATTAAACAAGCTGGGGGTCTTCATCAATTTATGAATTGGGACAGGCCTATTTTAACAGATAGTGGTGGTTTTCAAGTCTTTTCTTTAGCGAATATTCGAAACATCGTCGAAGAGGGAGTTGAATTTCGATCCCATATCGATGGGTCTAAAAAATTCTTAAGTCCAGAGAAATCTATGGAAATTCAACATATTTTAGGGTCAGATATTATGATGTGTTTTGATGAATGTGCACCCTATCCTTCCAGTTACGACTATATTAAACATTCGATGGAACGAACTACTCGTTGGGCTGAACGTTGTAAAAAATATCATAACAATAAGGAAGATCAAGCTCTTTTTGGAATTGTTCAAGGTGGGATGTATAAAGACCTTCGTAAGAAAAGTGCAGAAGATCTGGTAGCTTTAGACTTTCCAGGCTATGCAGTAGGAGGGTTAAGTGTTGGAGAACCCTTGGATTTGATGAATGAGGTATTGGATCATACAACAAATTTTTTACCTGAACATAAACCTCGCTATCTTATGGGAGTAGGTACTCCAGACTATTTGTTTGAAGCTGTGGAGCGGGGGGTTGATATGGCAGACTGTGTTTTACCAACTCGGATTGCCCGAAATGGAACCCTTTTAACCAGTCGTGGACGTTTGGTTATTAAAAATGCCAAGTACAAACAAGATTTTAGAGCCCCAGATGAAGACTGTGATTGCGAGGTTTGCAAAAATTACTCTCGAGCTTATTTAAGGCACTTGTTTAATGTAGATGAAATTTTAGGTCTTCGTTTGGCGACGATTCACAACTTACATTTTCTCATTCATTTAATGGAAGAAAT
>JASBZN010000024.1 GCA_029983435.1 Urinicoccus sp.
AAAAGAAGAAGCTGAAGAAAAGGCTAAGACTTATTGGGAAGATAATTTTGGAACCATGTTTGGCGGAATAGAGTTTAAGGAGGTTGTAAATGAGGAATAATCTAGAAACGCTTGTAACAATCATACAAACTCCAAGCAGTATTAGTTATACTTGTCCATATTGTGGAGAACGAGTTATAGAAGATTTTGAAGATTTTTTATGCAATCAAGGATTATCTTGGATTGATTTTCCAGATTGGGCATACAATCCAATAAAGTGTTCAAAGTGTGGAGAAGAAATAGATGCATCATATCTTCTTGATTGAGGGGTGAAAAAATGAATAATGTGACATTACTTGGCAGGCTAACCAAGGACCCAGACCTTAGATACACTCAAAGTGGAACGGCAACTTGTCGGTTCACTTTGGCTATAGATTGTGGATTAAGTCGAGATAAGAAAGCAGAAGCTCAAGCAAATGGACAACCAACAGCAGATTTTATACCCTGTCAGGCTTGGGGCAAGACGGCAGAGCTCATTGCAAACTACCTAGGCAAAGGACGGCAAGTGGGGCTGGAAGGCTCCATCCGGACAGGGAGTTATACAAACAAAGATGGACAAAAGGTTTATACAACGGATGTAAATGTATATAAAATTCACTTTATATCTGACGGGATGAAAAATGGGCAAGGAAATCAAGCGGAAAATCCAAATGAAGGTAGCTTCTACCCCGTCGACAATGATGATGTGCCCTTTTGATTATGAGAAGTAAGTATAAAGCTAAAAAAACACTTGTAGATGGGGTTGTATTTGATAGCAAAAAAGAAGCTGCCAGGTATCAAGAGCTGAAGTTATTAGAAAAGGCTGGGGTTATTAAAGACTTAAGTTTACAACCCAATTTTTTACTGCAAGATAAGTTTAAATATCGGGGAAAGATACACAGAAAAATAGAGTATATTGCGGACTTCCAATATTATGTTGTTAAGGACAAGAAGTGGGTTATTGAAGATGTCAAGGGATTTAAGACGGATGTCTACAAGTTGAAGAAGAAACTATTCTTAAAAAAATATGGGAAAGACTATGATTTTGTAGAAAGCTAGGGGGAGCATGGAAAGAGCAGAGCTAGAGCAATACAGGTGTTTGTGTAAGGAAATCAAGTACCTAGAAAACAAAATTAAACAGTTGCCAAAAGAAGTGTCTATTGTAAAGGGATCTAGTTCTGAATTTCCATACCTGGAGCGAAGAAGTCGGGTGGAAGGGCCAGGTAAGGAAGAAAAGGCTCTGCGGAAGATCCTTTATAAACGGCGGGTTAAATGCCTGGCTTTAAAACATCAGATATATCAATTTATTGATGGGATTGAGGACAGCAGGACCAGGCTTGTCTTTGAGCTTAGGTACATAGACGGATGGAGCTGGCAAAAGATAAGTATGTACATGGGGAGTACAAGTGAATCGTATGCGAGGATGATCCACAATAGATATTTTTTATAAATTTTCTGATATAATTAATTTGTAAAATGGTGATTTTCTATTAATAGGGGTGGAAGAATATGAAAAAATTATTAGAGCCAGTTTTTATTGAAAGCGCTGATATGGGGAAAGTGAGTGCGTTAATAAATTCGATGAATGACGAAGTTGAATGCCAATTACTTTATCAATCAGACGCAGAAACTTTGTTTGAAGGAAATTTAAAAATCAATAATCCTCTTGTAGTACATGGAACATTTGGTTATCGAACTTGTTTAAATGGAAGTCTCTTAAAAAATGGGGGAAATATCAGAGAAGAAGGTTCATACTCTATAATAAAATTTATGCCAAATTATGTAATTGAAGGAAAGTATAAAAATGAACAGTTGGAATTTGATCAAGTTGTTTTTTGTATACAGGATTTTTCAGAGTGGTTGCGAATGCGTCGGCAAGAAAGTAAATCTGGTGAGGAAGAGTTAACAGTGGTATCGGTCAGTAGAAAAAATGATACTATAAATAAACTTTCTGTTGATGAATTTGACTTAGAATTTGGTCTAAACATAAACATAGAACATAGTAAGTCAGATACGTATTTCAGGAATAAAGGATTCGTAAAGGTAAAATTAAAAGAAAAGAAATCTCTTGGTGAAGTAGAAGAAATAATTACAAAGCTAAGGTATTTCCTTATGCTGTTTATAGAATATAAAATGCCATATATTGAAGAAGTTAGCGTTTCAAATTATGTGGAAATAAATAGTGATGAAGATTACTTTACAAACCAACCAAAAGAACTTTATGTTAGAAATTTAAATGTATTAAGCGATGCTCAAGGCATTTCTCTAGGGGGATGTCTATATACGTTTCCTGACATACAAGAACAATTCTTAGATATGTTAAAAGAATGGCTTGAATTGTATGATGAAATTAAGTTGCCTTTAGATAAATTTGCCTATGCAAGCTATACCAAAGAGATCCCGATAGATTCAAGATTTAAAGAAACAGTAATTGCACTAGAGAGCTTGCATAAATCCGTTGAAAAGTACAAAAATGGTAAAATAGAAGAAACATCACTAACAAATAGACTAAAGGATATATTTCAACAACTTGGGATGATAGAAGATGAGTCAATAAGAGAAAACATAGCTAAAAAATGTGTTAAAACTAGGAACTTTTATTCTCATTTAATAGATAAAAATGAAGACATATTTAATTCTTATGAGATGGTAGAAATAATACCAATTTTAAAAGAGGCTTTTACTAACTATATTTTAATCAATATAGGTATTGAAAAAATAAATTCAAGAGCATATATGCAAATAGACGAGTTAATTAAAAAAATGAAAATATAACTTTGTGCGATTTGTCCGATTTTAATATTATATACTTGTAGTATCTAGAAGTAGACCTCCTGGACAGCGATTCTTCTAGATGGGACCCCCTGAAAAGGGGGTCCTTTTTGTATGCATAAATAGGTTGGCATAAGGCGGTACGCTATTTTGTAGTTAGAACCACAAGTATTTCCCCTATTGATTTGCCTTATGCAGGGTAAAGTACATATCACTTATATGGCCGGGGCGGGGGCAAGATATGTATACATAAGAGAAAGGCGGTGATGTATGAAGCTGACAATTAAACAACAGAAATTTGCAGATGAATACATCATCTGTGGGAATGCAACAAAAGCAGCAATTAAAGCTGGATACAGCAAAAAGACAGCTTATCAAATAGGGAGTGCGAATCTACAAAAGCAGCCTATTAAAACCTATATTGAAAAAAGACTAAAAGAGATCAACGATAAAAAGACAATGAGTCTTGAAGAGGCAATTCGAGTGACGAGCTCTATTGCCAGGGGTGAAGTTCAAGAAGGCAGGTCTAGGCAAAGGGATAATATTACTGGGGAGATTGTAAAGGACGTGTCTTATTTTTTTACTCCGAGCATTGAGGAAAGACAAAAATCGCTTGAACACATTATCCGCTGCAATGGGGGATTCGTGGATAAGCAAGAAGTGGATATGGATATGGACTTAAGGATTGAGGTGGATTATGGAGATTAAAGCACAGTTTAATCCAGCTTTTAAACCCGTTCATAAGTCAAAAAAGAGATATATTGCCATGAAGGGATCTGCAGGAAGCGGTAAAAGTGTTGATACGGCACAAGTATATATTTTAAGACTCATGCAGGACAAGGGAAGAAATCTTTTGGCCATGAGAAAGTCCGAAGTCACAAACCGTGATAGCACCTTTAGCGAACTTCTTGGAGCCATAAACCGCATGGGCCTAGGTCAGTATTGGAAGGCTACCTTAAGTCCTCTTAAACTTACTTGTGTGAACGGGAATAGTATTATTTTCCGAGGGACCAATGATGAAAAGCAAAGGGAAAAATTAAAGTCTATTACTTTTGACCAAGGAAAATTAACGGATGTATGGCTTGAAGAGGCCACAGAGTTTACCCAGGATGATTTTGAGATTATAGATGACCGGTTACGGGGGGAATTACCTCCAGGCCTGTTTTACCAAATAAAGCTTACCTTTAATCCAGTTAGTAAAAACCACTGGATTAAGGGAGCTTTTTTTGATGTAGATGATAAAAACGTCTTGGCTCACCATTCGAATTACCTAAACAACCGTTTTATTGACCAGGCTTATCACGAACGTATGGAAAGACGGAAAAAATTAGATCCTGATGGCTATCGGATTTATGGACTGGGTGAATGGGGTGAAGTTGGGGGCCTTATTCTTGAAAATTGGGATGTAAAAAAGACAAGCTATCAAACAGAAGATTTTGATGATTTGGCCTACGGACAAGACTTTGGTTTTAACCATGCCGATGCTATTTTGTTGTTAGGTTTTAAGGATGGAGACATTTATATTCTTAAGGAACTATATCTTTATGGAAAAGATACAGGCGAGATTATTACGCTAGCAAAGAACTTTAATCACGATTATTTGATGTGGTGCGATTCGGCAGAACCTGACCGAATTAAGATGTGGAAAAAGGCAGGCTTTAAAGCGAAAGGTGTGTCTAAGGAGACAACAAAAGGGGTTAAATACCAAAAGAGTCAAATCGATTGGCTAAAACAAAGGAGCATCTTTATTGACCCATCATGCACAAATACATTAAAAGAAATAGAGCAATGGAAGTGGAAGAAAGATGAGGTCACGGGAGACTATTTAGATGAACCTGTGGCTTTTTTTGATGACGCTATGGCAGCGCTAAGATATGGAGTAGAAGGCTGGAGAAAACCTCATGGTGTAAAGGTCAAGCTATTTAAAGGGGGGTTATAAGTGGACAAGACATTGGTCTTTGAAGGGGAAAAAGAAGAATTTAACTTAGAGTTGTTGAAGGATTTTATAAAGCAACATGAAGAGATTAAAAAATGGTACTTGGAGATGGAAAACCTCTATCAAGGACAGCATGCTATATTAACAGCAGGAAAAAAGGCAGACTACAAGCCGGATAATCGCTTAGTAGTTAATTATGCCAAGTATATTGTAGATACCTTTAATGGTTTTTTTATGGGGAAACCGGTAAAAATTGTAACAGAAGGTAAACTGCAGGAGTATTTAGCTGACTTAGTCAGACTCAACAATCTAGACGACAACAACTACGACCTATCCAAAAAGTGTTCAATTTATGGGCACGCTTTTGAGCTTTTGTATCTTGATGAAAAGGCCCAAGTGGGGATTACACAAGTTGACCCAAAAGAATGCTTTCTTATCTATGATCAATCCATACGAAGGAAGCCCCTTTTTGGGGTACGCTATCGACAAGTTGACCAAGGGATTGAAGGAACAATTTCAGATGATGAACGAATTATTTATTTCAAGGGAGATAGACAAGGAAAACTTAAAATTACGGATGAACTTCCCCATTATTTTGGACATGTTCCAATGGTAGAATACGTCGAAAATGAAGAGAAATTAGGGGCTTTTGAACCAGTTATTACCTTAATCAATGCTTACAACAAGGCCATTAGCGAAAAAGCCAATGATGTAGATTATTTCGCGGATGCTTATATGAAAATTTTAGGGGCAATTCTTGATGAGGAAACCCTCCATCAAATTCGAGATAACCGGATTATTAACCTAGCTAGCGAAGAAACAGACAAGTTAATTGTAGAGTTCATGGAAAAACCAAATGCAGACATGACACAAGAGAATTTGTTGGAAAAATTAGAAAAACAAATCTTCGCTATTTCTATGGTTGCCAATATCAATGATGAGAATTTTGGGACAAGTTCAGGGATTGCCTTAAAGTATAAGCTACTATCCATGATGAATTTAGCCAATACAAAAGAGCGAAAGTTTGTTAAGGGATTTAATGAGCGATTTAAACTTATTTCTAGCTTGCCCAATAGCCCAATTACAGAGGAAGATTTAAAAAATATTAGCTACACCTTTACAAGAAATATTCCAGAGAACAATAAGGAAGAGGCTGAAATTGCAAGAAGTCTTCAAGGAATTGTTTCAGATGAAACCTTATTAGATAGCTTGTCTTTGGTAAAAAATGTCAAAATGGAGATGGAACGGATAAAGGATGAGGAAGAGTTTAGTCCGGAAGTAGACTACCAGTTTGAGGAAGACCATGACCAAGAAGACCAAGAACCGCATTAAAGAGCGAGAATTAGAAGCTATAGAGGAGAACAAGAAGGAAGACAAAAGTTATCTACATGTTATCTATAGCCTCTATTTAAGAGGGCTTAAGGATATTCAGAAAGAATTGAGTCTCCTCTATCTAAAGTATGCAGGAAAAGAAGGATTGACCATGGAAGATGCTATGGTTAAAGTCTCTAAAAAAGATGCCAAGGAGTTTTCAGAAAAGGCGAAAAAATACAGTAAAGCGAAGGACTTTTCTAAAAGGGCTAAGGACACCCTAGGTATCTATGCTTTAGAAAAGCGGGTATCTAGGTTAGATCTAATGAAAAGACAGGCCTTGTTAAACACCATAGACCTAGCCAACCAAGAAGAATCTCTCTTAAAGGGTCGGTTAGAAGATGTAATTAAAAAAGAAGTGAGCCGGCAAGCTGGGCTCCTGGGAATGGACCAGGCAACAAAAAAAGAAATACTGAAAAATTCAGACGAAGTTCTTTATGCAAAGTTCCACAAGGCCAGATTTTCAGACCGGATTTGGGCCAATCAAAGAGAGTTACAAAGGCGATTAGAGCGAGGGATTGACCGAACAATCCTACAAGGAGAGAACCCCAAGGCATGGTCTAAGAGCCTGGAGGGGGTCCTAAGAAAAGAGATGTTGGATAAGGGCAAAAGAAATGCCCGATACATGGCCGACAGACTAGCCATTACGGAAGCCTCAAGAGCCCAAGGGGCTATAGCCTTGGAGTGTTTCAAAAGAAGCGGCTATGAAAAATACATCTATATAGCCGAGTTAGACCATAGAACTTGCTCCGTATGTGAAGAGCTTGATGGCCAGGTATTCCTGGTCAGTGAAGCCTTGCCAGGGGCTAACATGTACCCTATGCATCCCTTGTGTCGGTGTTCTACAGCAGCCTATATGGAGGAAGAGAAGGAAAATTCAGAGGATATTTTTACAGAGGAAGAAGAGTTTACGGAAGAAAATGGGTATAAAGAAAATAAAGAAGAATTTTTACAAGAACAATTGGATTTTATAGATAAACACACCAATGAAAAATCTTTTATTCCCAAGCATGCAATCATAAAATTTTCAAAGACGATTGCTAAAAACACTGAAATAAGGGAGCTAAAAAGCCTGATTAAATCTTATGGGAAGGGAGATTGGGAGAAAAAAGTTGGTAATATAGAAAGTGAAAAATATATTCATGATGTACATTGGTATGCAAAAGACGGAAAGCAATTTAAGGTTAAATTAAAACATAGAAAGGAAAAGTAAATGGCAACAATTCAAGTATATCAATCGGAATTAAATAAGGAGATTCCTTTAGAATATATTGGAAAAGTAAAATATATTGGGCCAAACGATCCGTTGAGTTTTATAGATGGTGGAGAGTACAATATTGTTCTAGATGAAAATAAGGACTTAAAGGTTGTTGATGAGACGGAAGAAGATTATATTTATCTGTTAAGCGAGCCCAATAGCTTAGGGGGAAAGTTTTATTATATGGAGGATCCTAAGGGAATATTAAAAGCCTATATGGAAGAATATCAAGAGTAAAAGCACATAGATATTATCTAATGTGCTTTTTTACTAGGGGAATCGTGCGTTAATTGTGTGAAAAATAAAATAAAATGGCTTGAAATTGGCTTTTAAATTGTAACGAATCGTGAGTAATCACGATTTTTTTATTGTCCAGGCTTGGAAGACGCTAAAAGCTAAGGAGAGTTAAGCATTGCAACTTAAAACTATGGAGGTAAAAAATGGAAGATGAAAAGAAGGACTTAAACCAGGAAGAAATCAAGGAAACCAAAGAAACTAGCCAAACAAGCAAGCTAGACAAGGAACCGGTTTCTAGGGAAGAAGACCAAGATAAGCAAGAAGAAAAGAAGTACACAGACGAGGAAGTAAATGAAATCGTCAAAAGAAAGCTAGCAAAGTGGGAAAAGGACAAGGCCAAGGCAGTTTCAGAGGCTGAAAAGCTAGCCAAGATGAACGAGGAAGAAAAAAGCAATTATGAAAGGCAGAAGTTAAAGGATCGCCTGGCTGAACTGGAAAGGAAAGAAACCCTACATGAAATGGCTAAGACGGCAAGAAGTATTTTAGCTGACAAAGGTATCCAAGTTGAAGAAAATCTTCTTTCACATTTAATTACAGAAGATGCTGAGACGACCAAGGAAAGTGTAGAGTCCTTTGCAGGCTTATTCACGGAGGCAGTAGACAAAGCCGTCATAGAAAAGCTAAAGGGCAAAACTCCTAAAAGGATGGAATCCAAGGTTAAATCAGGCTGGGACCTTGTAAATGCCAAGTATACAAGAAAGGAAAGATAAAAAATGGCAATTAAAATTTATACGAAAGAATTTGCAGGTGCTTTAGAGAATGTTTTTTCCGTGCGCCAACACTTTTTAAACACATTTGGTGGAGCCCTCCAAGTAAAAGATGGCATCACCAATAAGGATGAGTTCTTGGAACTCAAGGTATCTGACACAGATGTAACTGTACAAAATTATGATCTGGGAGAAAATGTTGGTTTTGGTACAGGAACAGGAAACTCTACACGGTTTGGAGAGCGGAAAGAAATTAAGTCCGTGGATGTTCAAGTTCCCTATGAAGCTCCTCTAGCAATTCATGAGGGGGTAGACAACATGACTGTAAATGACAACGCAGATGAAGTGGTGGCAGAACGAGCTGCTCTTCACGCAGAAGCCTGGATTGAACAAGTAAATGGGCTTTTATCCAAGGCTTTGTCTGAAAATGCCGGGGGAACAGTAAAGGCTAAGGAATTAACAGAAGAAGGGGTTAAGGAAGCCTTTACAGAAGCCTATAAGACCTTTATTAACAACAAGGTTTCTAATGATATTGGATGGACTGCCTATGTATCCGCAGATGTTTTAAACATTCTAGTAGACCATAAGCTAACAACTACAGCCAAGGCATCCGATGCAGATATTGGAGAAAATACTATTTCTATGTTCAAAGGGTTCCGGGTTGAAGTATTAGCAGATGAATATTTCCAAACTGGAGAAAATATCTTGTTCGCAGCAGACAATGTTGGAGTCGCCGGAGTTGGTATTGAAATTTACCGGCTAATTGATTCTGAAGACTTTGCCGGAGTGGCTATCCAAGCTGCTGCTAAGTATGGGAAATATATCCCTGAAAAGAACAAGAAAGCCATCATTAAGGCAAAATTAAAGGCCCCTGTAGCCGCATAAATAAGCCATGGGGAGTAAGATATTAAACCGGGCCCTAAGGCTTATCTATATATCAAGAGACCCTACAGACCAAGAAAAGGCCCTAGTAGAAGAGATTGAAGACCTTCTGTCTACTAGGGTCCTATCCAGGATACAAGCTAAGATTCCAGAAATTAAGGAAGTCCCAGGGGCTCTAGACTATGAACTTGTAGAAGCGATTATCTACAGGTTTAACCGCATAGGGTCTGAAGGGATGACCAAGGAAAGCGTAGAAGGTCACGAGGCCGTTTACGAAGACAAGGCTCTAGACCATTTAATGGAAGCTGTAGATGCCTGGGTAGAAGACAATATGAATCCACCAGGGGCGGCTAAAAGGGTGCGGTTCTTATGAGGTTTGTTGATAAGGTTCGATTGATTACAAGGGCGGATGAAACCTATAACCCGGCTACAGGAAACTATGAGCCTGGAGAAGAAGTGACAAGGGACCTTCCAGCCATGGTCAATGACATGTCCAGGGAGTATCAAACCCTATATTTTGGAGGCTTTCGAAAAGGGGCCTTGACTATTCGTTTTAAAAACCAGGTAAAAGTAGATTTTGATACCATCCAGATTGTTGAAGGACAGTTTAAGTCAGACAAAAGATACCGGGTTGTTGAAGCCAGGGTATTGAGAGAAAAAACAACTATCCAAGTGGAGGAAAAGCTATGAAAGTAGATTTATCTGGAGCAGACGAGCTAATAAGTGCCTTGAAGCGTGTAGACAAGGCCAGAGTAGATAGCGCCCTTATAAAGTGCGTAAAGACCAATGCCAGCGAACTAGAAGGTCATGTCAAGGAAATTGTACCAGTGGACACAGGAACTTTGAGCCGGTCTATTAATACAAAAATGGAGGATGGGGGAAAAACAGCCATAACTGAACCAGATACAGACTACATGACCTATGTAGAGTACGGAACCTATAAGATGGCAGCCCAGCCCTATATTCGGCCAAGTTTTTATCGGCAGGAACCAGCTTTTAAAGAAGATGTTAAGAAGGTTGTTGAAGAATTTACAAAAGGTAGGTGATAAAATGTCACCCCAACAAGAAGTATTTACCCATTGCCTGGTCCTTGCTAAGAGCTTGGGGGCCGCTTATGACTATATACCAGATGACGGGGCCATCTTCCCCTTTTTCTATATAGGGGAGCAATTTTCCCTAGATCAAACCAATAAAACGGCGGTCTTTGGCCGGGTAAACCAAACAATCCACATCTTTCATAATGACCGGAGAAGACGGGGAGATCTGTCTAAGCTAATGGAAAGTTTTATCCAGAGCTTAAGAGAGGATAAGGAAACAAGGTCTTATTATATCCACATTCTCCAGGTAAACCAGCAGGTTGTTTATGAACGTGTGGGCAAGGAAAGCATGTTGCATGGAATTATTGAAGTAAGAGTTCATTTCCAATACAAAGGAGGAAGAAAGAATGTTAGAAGCAATGAAAGGGATTGACCAAATCCTTTTATTTAGAAAATTAGGTGATAAGGCAGCAGCAACAAGATTAGCCTTTCAAACAGAGCACTCTGAAGAGTCAAGTATTGATGGTGGTGATTCTACAGCCACAAAAGACGGTCCTATTACCAGCCCAGGAACAGTAACTAAGGAAATCCCCTTTACTTCTATTTGTGCTAGAGGCGACGGGACGAGAGAAATGCTAGAAGAAGCCCAACAAGAACAATTGACCCTGGAAGTATGGGTCATTGATAAAGGGGCAGAAGCTGAAGAAGGCAATAAGTATCCTGCAATTTACCAACATTGCAAGCTTTCAGAATTAAATAAAACATCCAATGCGGAAGATTTAATGGAGCTTGAAGGAACGTTAGTGGTCCAAGGAATCCCTCAAAAGGGCCTGGCAACATTAACTGAAGAACAAAAAGCTGTTGTTCAATACAAATATGTAGATACTACTGAGGTGTCCCAATAAGGGAACCTCTTTTTTTGGAGGTAAACATGCAAATTGAAATTAAAAATCAGGTCTATGATCTTTATTTTGGTTTAGATGCGCTGGACTACTTAAACAGGGTCTATACATTAACCAGTGAAGAGTCTGGGACTACTAATTTAAACCCAATCATAGGCCAAGGCTTAAATTTTATGTATACAGGTCTTGAAAGCGGAAATCCTGTAGCTGTCGGGAACTTTATTAAGGCTGGAACCAATACCTTAAAGTCTAAACCATCAAACAGGGATATTGATGACTTCATTGGTGGGCATATCCTGGAAGACACTTTATCTGACTTTATCCAAGAGATTATGGATTTTTTAAAGGAATGTCCTCTTACAAGACGAGCTGTGAGCAAAGGCGAAGGAGTAGAGGACAAGAAGACGAAGACCAGAAAGAAACCAGCTACTTCAGACTAATTGCTAATCTCTTGAGATACTACCCATCTATGACGGTCTTGGAAGCTAGGAGAACAAGCTTGGCAGACTATGAAGTCTTGATGAAAGCAGCCAACCTTAGGGAGGTTGATAGCTTAAATAAAATCCACATGCAGGCCTGGACCAATCAAGCAGCCAAGGCCACCCGTAAACGTGGGAAGTCCTATGTTGGATTTTATAAAGACTATCAAAGC
>JASBZN010000025.1 GCA_029983435.1 Urinicoccus sp.
AATTGGAATTTTTAACCGGTCTCACTATGAAGAAGTCATTGTAACTAGGATTCACGACCTGGTAAAAGTCCAACCCTTGCCAGAAGACCTTATTGACAAGGACTTGTGGAATCGACGGTTTACCGACATCGTTAACTATGAAAAATACTTAAATAATAATGGTTTTAAGATGGTAAAATTTTTCCTTCATATTTCTAAAGAAGAGCAAAAAGAGCGTCTAATGGACAGAATCGTCCGACCAGAAAAGCACTATAAATTTGACAAGTCAGACATCACCGAAAGAAGCTACTGGGACAAGTACCAAAAAGCCTATGAGGAGATGCTAAAGAACACCTCAACAAAAGAGGCACCATGGTATGTGGTGCCTGCGGATCGCAAATGGTTTGCCAGATATTTTGTAAGTGAAGTCATCTTAGAGACCTTTGAAGAGATGAACCCTGAGTTCCCTAAGCTGAGCAAGGAAGCCGAAGCCTCCTTAGACCACTGGAAAGAAGTTTTAGAAGAATCTTAATTTTTTCGGAAGAAGTGAATAATTCGATTGAACAGTCCTCGGGGCTGTTCTTTTTTATGGCTTTTTTCTTTTTCCATCCCACTCAGAGCAAGTTCATAGCGTTCGTTGGCCCGTTCCATAAAATAGTCCTGAGCAATAAAGGGTTCTTTACCATCGTCAATGGGAACATAGTCCCCGTTTTGTAAAAGACGGCGAGCCTTGACATTATCCTTCCATTGGGTGTCTAGGTAAAAATGGCAAAATTCTCGAAGGTCAGGGTCTTGGATGGGACAGGCAACTTCTACCCGCCGTTCCATATTCCGGGTCATTAAATCGGCAGAGGTGATGTAGACAATCTCGTCGTCCCCCTTGCCAAAGAGGTAAATTCGTGGGTGCTCCAAGTACCGGCCCACAATGCTTCGAACTTCAATATTTTCTGTATAGCCTTCAAGGCCAGGGATAATACAGCAAATTCCCCGGACAATAAGCTTAATGGTGGCTCCCTTTTGGGAGGCTTCAGAAAGTTCTTCCATAATCTCATAGTCCGTCATGGAATTCATCTTTAAAAAGATATAGCCCTCCGATCCCTTGTCTGCTTCCCGGCGAATCAGTTCAATAATTCGCGGTTTCATGGAATAGGGAGATTGTAAAAGAGATTGGTAGGACCCATCTAGGACGCCAGTGCAGATGTTAAAGAAAAATTCTGTGGCATCTTGACCAATGGTGGGGTCGGCGGTAATAAAAGAAAGGTCGGTATAGAGAGTAGAGGTTTTTTCGTTGTAGTTCCCTGTACCAATTTGGGTAATGGTCCGAATTTCATTGCTTTTTTGATAAGTAATCAGGCAGACCTTGGAGTGGACCTTAAATTGGTCAAAACCGTAGACGATGTTACAGCCAGCATCGTAGAGAACTTGCGCATTAATAAGGTTGTGCTCTTCGTCAAACCGAGCCTTTAGTTCCATTAAAACAGTAACATTTTTCCCATGTTCTGCAGCACGACAAAGAGCATCTACCAACTTAGAGTGGTCGGCCAGGCGGTAGATGGTAATTTTAATCGACAAGACATCGTCGTTGTCGGCAGCTTCGTTAATGAGGTCCAGGAAGGAATTAATGTCCTCATAAGGATAGGATAAAATCAAATCATTTTTTTCGATATAGTCCATGAGAGAAGGTTCATAGACAGCTGGTCCAATGGGTTTGGGCCGGTAAGACTTGTAGTAAAGACTGTCAGAAAATCGTTCGGCCAGGGCCCCTTCTAGGGAAAAAGCATAGGACATATCCAGACTGGTATGGGTAATGAAAAATTGGTCTTTCGTAAGATTCAATTCCTTTTCCAAATAAGAAGACATAGTAGAGGAAAGGGGACGGTCACTTAAAATCCCCACAGGATTTAAGCGATCTCGTTTCTTTAAAATTTTTTTCATGTGGTCTCGATAGTCCACGTTGTCATCGGCGTCTTCATCGTCGGCAGATAAGTCCCCGTTTCTAGTGACCCGAATCAGGGCCACTTCCTTGACGGTGTACTCTTTAAAAAGACTGGGAGCATAGTAGGCGTGCACTTCTTCCGTTAAGATGTAACGACTCTTTTCCCGGTTTAAAAAGATAATGCTTTTTGCTCCTTCAGGTAGGGGAATTAAGCCAAAAAAGTCCTCTCCATCTCGGCGGAGTCTTAAAATTGCATGGGTATGGTTGTTGTCAATAAAGGGGAAGGGATTATGAAAATCTACAATTTGAGGAGAAAGGACTGGCTTGATATGGGCCTTATAAAAGTGTTTTACCGTAGATTTTTCCTCTTTGGTCAGCTCGTCCATGGATAAATGGTAGACATTCTTCTTGCGGAACTTCTTTTCCAAATCTTCAAAAACTTGGTCCTTTTTTTCATAGAGTTCCCGGACTTTGGCAAAGATCATCTCCAGTTGCTTTTCTGGGGAAAGACCCGTCCGGCGTTCGCTGTTGTCTTCATCTAACAGAGTGTAGTCACTTAAACGACCCACTCGAACCATAAAGTATTCTGTTAAATTACTTTGGTAAATGGCAATAAACTTTAAGCGCTCTCCTAGGGGAACTTCGTTGGTAGCCCCTTCTTCTAAGACACGTTCATTAAATTTTAACCAGGAGAGCTCTCTATTTTTCATAAAAACAGGGGATTTTTTACTTTCTTCCATAATCTTCACTTAACCTCCAAATCAAATAACCTTCTCGAATGCCCTGGTTACTTACCATGATTTCCTTACAGGAAAAAATATCGGCAATTTCTTGTAAAATAAGAATCCCTGGGGTCAGGGTATGGACCCTAGAAGGACAGACACGAAGCACATTTCGAACATAAACAGGATCAAATTTCATAAGGCCCTTGGAGATGGACTTGGACTGAGAAACCTTAAAGTGGCCTTGACTTTCCTCGCCATCAGAAGAGTAGGGATAGTCCACTGGCTCAAAAAGTTCAGAACAGAGATTATTGCAAGCCCGAAGAGTTCCTCCAACCCCCACAATGGGAAAAGGATTCTTGAGCTTAGGTAAATTCATGGCCTGGAGTTTTTTTTGAAGATGCTTTCGAATTTCCCGAGTTTCTTTTTTATTGGGGAAAATCCGGGAAACATACTCCCGGTAAAGGGATAGGGAGCCATCATCTAAACTGTTTTCATAGAGGATTTTTTTTCCCTTGTGGATGAGAATTTCTGTGGATCCGCCGCCAATATCTAGGTGGATGCTATTTTTTAAGTTAAAGGTAGACTGAACACCTAAGTAGCCTAGCTTGGCTTCCATAGGGCCAGAAATCAAATCCACATCCCAGCCTGTTTCTTCCTTCACCGTCTTTAAAATTTCTTTGCAGTTTTTTGCGTTCCGAACGGCAGCTGTGGCAAAAGTGAAAATTTCTTCTGCTTGAAAGAGCTGGTAAATGGACTCATAGGTCTTAAGGGTATGGACCAAGCGCCAGATTCCCTGCTGGGTCATTTTGTTATTTTTAATATAGTCTGCCAGGCCAACTTGCGATTTTTTCTTCATTAAAACCAACGGCCGTCCGTCCTTTACTTCGTAAATAGTTAAACGGATGGTGTTGGAACCAATGTCTGTAACGGCGTATTTCATAGAATTTCCCCCTTCCCCTGTATTTTATCATAAGGAATGTAAAATGAATGTAAAGTTAGAGAAAAGTTTTAGCTAAAGAAGCTAAAAATAGAGGGAAAGTTCTATCTATTTTTATCCCTTTTTAGAAAGTGTTATACTAATAAGAGAAGAGGAGGTATTCATGAAAGAAGATTACGAAATAGATGATACATTTTTAAATCCTAAAAAAGTAAAAGGACTAGAGATTTTAGAAAAATCCTTATTTATTGGAGCCTTAACGGGCATCACCATAAGCCTTTATCGATTTTTAGGAGAAAAACTGGGAGGGGTTTTTTCAAGAATCTACCAGTGGGCTAGCCAAAGTCCCCTTTACATGGGGCTGACGGCTCTGATGCTTATTTTTTTAGCGGTTTTTGTGGCCTTTTTAGTCAAGCGAGAGCCCATGATTTCTGGGTCGGGGATTCCACAAATGGAAGGGATTTTACACAAAAAAATCCACTACAATTGGTTTAAGGTCCTTCTCTATAAGTTTATTGGTGGAATTTTTTGCCTGGCTGCAGGCATGAGCGTGGGCCGGGAAGGTCCCTCTGTTCAAATGGGCGCTTGCTTGGGTCAGGGGGTTTCTTCTGGCAGCAAGGATTCCAAAACCCTAGATAATTACTTAATTACAGCAGGAGGATCTGCTGGTTTGGCTGCAGCCTTTGGGGCCCCCTTGGCAGGAATTTTCTTTGCCTTGGAAGAAGCCCACAAAAACTTTTCCTACTATGTTCTCTTAGGCTGTATGCTGTCTTCCATTGTGGCAGACTTTATTACCAAAATCGTCTTTGGCATGGAACCCTCCCTGCAATTTAAAGAGTTAAACCTCCTCCCCTTAAAATATTATTGGGCCTATATCCTCTTGGGTCTAGCCATTGGCTTAAGTGGCATTCTATTTAATGGGGGAATTTTAAAGACCAAGGACTGGATTGCCAAGCAAAAGCTTCCTGGCTACGTCCCCATAGCCCTGGCCTTTTTACTAAGTGCTGGAATCTCCATCTACCTACCAGTTTTGGCAGGGGGTGGCTACCAAACCATTGTGGCCCTTCAAACAAAGGACTTTGCCATCTTATTTTTGGTCATGCTTTTGCTCGTTAAATACCTCTTTACCTTTTTCTGCTTTGGGTCCAATGTACCAGGAGGGATTTTCTTTCCTCTTTTGGCCATTGGCGCCCTAGTGGGAAGTATTATGGGAAAGATTTTCTTGGGCCTAGGGATTGATGAAAGCTACTATTTAAACTTTGTGGTTTTGGCCATGGCAGGGCACTTTGCAGCCATTGTAAAAGCTCCCATGACAGGCTTGATTTTAATCTTTGAAATGACGGGGTCCTTGAGTCAATTTTTAAGCTTGAGCTTGGTGGTTTTAGTGGCCACAGTCACATCAGACCTTCTAAAGGGAGAACCCATCTACGACGAACTCCTTAAGAGAATTTTGAAAAAAGAGGGCCAATTGGGGGCCTCCTATTATGAAGATAACTACTTTAAAGTCACTGTCCACACAGGTAGTATCTGCTCCAACAAGCGGGTCATGGACTTAGACTTTCCCTCTTACGTTTGGATTACCGCCCTCCAAAGAGGAAAGCACAGGATTTTACCAACAGGTTCCACCGTTTTACACGCTGGAGACATCTTGGTCTTAGCCACAGACCAAGGCCATTACCAAGAAGCAGAAAAAGAACTCCTGGCCATGACCCAGGAAAAATAAAAAGAAGCCTAGGACCTGATCCTAGGCTTCTCTTTTATAAGCAGATGAAATTGAGTAATTTAATTTTCTTCCCTTTGCCATTTG
Source organism: Urinicoccus sp. (assembly GCA_029983435.1). Classification (GTDB taxonomy): domain Bacteria; phylum Bacillota; class Clostridia; order Tissierellales; family Peptoniphilaceae; genus Urinicoccus. Next base: position 5,385 of record JASBZN010000025.1, read on the forward strand.
AGTTCTTGGCCCTGGGAATCCAACTTTTTCCGTTTGCCATAGATTTCTTGGATTTCTATCCCGTAGACATTCATTCGAGGAAGGCCAGCTTCCAGAGCCAGGGGAAAAAACTCCATTTTGTCCCCTGTGTACTTCTTACAAAGAGCCTCCATGGCTTCTTTTATTTCAAGAGGATCCGTCACCTGGTAGAGCTTACCAAAAACATGGGCCGAATAAAACTCCGTAGTAAAGACCCGGCTTAAAAACAAGGCCACCTTTTTTGGGTCTTGAGCCAAGGCGCGTAACTGGTCCTGACTAAAGGCCTGGGGCACCTTGGCATAGGAGACAAAAGACAAGCCATATTGACGGCCCTCTTTTAAAAGAGACAGCTTGTAGCCTGCCTTGGCAGAGTGAAAATAGAGGCGGTTTCCAATCCGAACGATAGATAAACTGACCCCATAAGTCCGGTCCCTTTCCTGGTCATAAAGAGCCAGGGTTCCGTAGCTACTTTCGTCAATAACTTTTTTTGCAAAGTCTAAGGGCATTTCCCGATCTTTTCTTCGCATATTTCCTCCTAGATTTGAATATGGTCAAAACCTCGACCCTTGACTTCCACCGTCTCGCTAATGGTCATAAAAGCGTCTGGGTCAATGGAATCCACAATCTTACGAACCATAACAAATTCGTGATTGTCCACAATACAGTAGAGGACATCCATCTCATTTTCTGTGTAGGCGCCAGACCCCTTTAAATAAGTAACACCTCGGTGGAGCTTTTTCATAATAGCCACAGCAATGGGTCGGGACATGGTCGTCATAATAAAGACCTGCTTCATCTGCCCCACCCCAAGTTGAATCTTATCCAACACTTGGTAGGCAATAAAAAGCCCAATCAAGGTGTACATGGCCCGGTTAAAGGTAAAGACAAAACCAGAGATGGTAATAATCACACCGTTTACAGCCAAGAGAACCTTGCTAATATTGATACCGTAAAGCTTTTTGGCGAGAGCAGCAACCACATCCAAGCCTCCTTGGCAAGTTCCGTTGCGAAACATAATCCCCATACCAGCACCGTTTAAGATGGCACCGAAGACGCAGCTCAATAAGACGTCATCTGTAATGTGGACATAGTGGGCCAAAAAATCAAAAAAACTCATGTAAAGAGAAAAAATAATCATGGATAAGGTTGAATAAAAAATAAAATTCCGGTCCAATACCTTTAAAGAAAGAAGCATCAGAGGGAGGTTAAATAAAAAGACACTAAGGCCCAAGGGGATCTTAAAGACCGCGTTGAGTAAAACAGCAATTCCCCCGACGCCGCCCCCAATCATCTGAGCTGGACGCAAAAAGAGAATCAAGGCCATAGCACACAAAAAGTTCCCAACAAGAATCGATAAATATTTTGAAAGAATAATCTTTTTGTTATACTCTTTCCAATGCATAGAGGGGTTAGTAGTCATTTGCCTTTAAAATCTCCTTCATTTCTTCCAAAGAGGTGGAGTGGTCAATAATCTTTTCTGAAGGATGTAGGACCATGGCAGGCATGGTTTTTAAGTCGTGGTCTTTAAAGATGGAAAAAGAAGTCCAGAGTTTTTCCCTTAAAAAGTCGCCATCAAACAAGTCCTCCATGGCCTTGGGATCCAAGCCCACACTCTCTGCAAGAGGTCCCAAAACTTCCATTTGACCAATATTTTTATTCTCCTCAAAATAAGCTCGATAAACAGCCAGGGCAAAGGGGAGGTAGGCCCCCATTTTATAGGCTGCTTGAGCCATTTGATGGGTGAGGTAGGTGTTGTAAAAGTGAGTTCTTTCTGTAAAGTGGACGTCTTGAAAAAGAGGTCCCTTTCCCAGTTCTTTCTGGGCCGCATTGACCTTTTGTTTCGTTTCTGGGTCCATTTCCAACCCCTCCATGGGAACCTCCGCCTTTAAAAACCGAGGAAGAGGTTCCAAGTCCAAATCTGGAATTTCCTTTAAGACCAGATGTTGCTTAAAACAAAAGGGACACATAAAGTCAAAAATTAACGATAATTTCATAAGCTTCCTTTCTCTCTTCATTCCTTTTTAATACAGCCTTTGCTATAATTAGAGTATAACAGAAGAAGAAATAAAATAGAACTAAGATAAAATTAGAAAGGAAACGAAATGATTGAATCCACATTTCCTGTCCATACAGAAGGTCAGGGCCTAAAGCCAGACTTTATCGACCCCAACTTCTATCAAGGAAGAGAAATCCCCCTGCCGAAACCAGCTGAAAATTTGTACGAAAGAGACTTTACCCAGCTGAGCAAGAAAAGAAAGTCTGGCCGGGCCTATTCCAAAGTCACTATGACCCAGAAGCAACTGAGCCATATCCTCTATTACAGCTACCACCTGATGGAAGACACCCGGGTCCACCTTCCTGTCCCTACCGCTTGTAACGGACGGTCTCTTCGCCTTTATCTCTGTATTTTAAATGTTTTGGACCTGGAGAAAGGCATCTACAAATACCATCCAAAAAACCACAGCCTTTTTTTAGTCCAGCGCTTTTCCGATGCAGAAGAAGACCTGCAAGCAATTTTTTTAAAGCAAAATTTTCTCTTAAAAGCTTCTTGCCTTTTGGCCCTGGGAGCCCACCTTCCCTCGGCATCCTATAAATACCCATCGGAAGCAGAGAAATTTATTCTTTTAGAAGCTGGCCATGTGGGCCAGCAAATTCAGTTGGCGGCAGAGTCTTTGAACCTGGCTTCCTGCCCCGTTGCCAAGTATGACCAAGCCCTAGCCGATGCTTTTTTCCAAGCGGAAGAAACCCCCATTACCTACGTTTTTTCTCTCGGAACCAGAGGCGGCCTTGGCTGAGAAAATGTTAAAGAAAGAGGTCAGTATGGAGGAAGAAATAACAATCGTCTATAGCAGTAAATATGGATCTACTAAGGAATACGCCCAAGAGCTCCACAGACGAAGAGGGGGAAAACTCCTTCCCATTAAACACTTTAACGCCAAAAAAGTTGAGACCAATGTGGTGGTGTTTTTTGCTCCCATCTATGCCTTTGGGCTCTTAAATTTAAGCGTTTTGGAACGATCGATAACCCGTTTGCGCAATAAAAAAGTGGCCGTCTTTTGCGTGGGAGCCAGCCCCTATAACCCCAAGGAATTTCGTCGGCTCTATAGAAAAAATTTTGACGGTCCCTTAAAGGACATTCCCGCCTTTTACGGTAGAGGCGCCTGGCAGTTGGAAAAAATGACCAACCGGGATAAATTGATGCTGAAATTAGTCCAGCAAAAAATTAAAACCAAGACGAAATCCAAAATGGCCCCTTGGGAAGAAGAGTTTTTAAGCTTTTATAAAAAATCTTGGAACTGGGTTGATTTTTCCTATTTAGATCCCGTAGAAGAGTGGATGGATGCGAAAAGCCCCTTTGAGGAATAAAAAGGAGAATACAATGGATATAAACCATCGCCTGGAAAAACTAAAAAAACTAAGAGCCTGCATGCGGCAAGCTCGCCCTCAAATCTTACAAGCCCTAGAAAAAGACCTAGGCAAGTCCATGGAAGAAGCCTACCTTTCAGAGTACTTAATGGCCATGGAAGAGTTGGACTATGCCATCCACAACCTTCCCAAGTGGACTCGGCCAAAGAAAAAGCCCACCCCCTACCACCAATTTCCCTCTAAGGGAGAAATCCACTTTCGACCCTACGGCCGCGTAGCCATCGCCTCTCCTTGGAACTACCCCTTCCTCTTGGCCATGGCACCGACTATTGGCGCCCTGGGAGCTGGCAACCGAGTGGTTTTAAAAACATCCAGAAAAGCCCCAGCCACATCCCAGGTCATTCACGACCTCCTGGGCCAAGTTTATTCTTCCCAAGAAGTCTTGGTTTACGGAAAAGACATCCAAGACCGAGACCGCTTTCTAAACGAAGACATGGACTTTTTGTTCTTTACAGGATCCACAAAAGTCGGCCATAAAATGGCAAAACTAGCTGGAGAAAAGATGATTCCCTGTGTTTTGGAACTGGGAGGAAAAAGTCCCGTTATTATTACAGAGCCTAAAAATTTAAAAATTGCCGCGCGAAGAATCCTTTGGGGCAAGACCTTAAACGCTGGCCAAACCTGCGTAGCCCCAGACTATTGCCTAGTGAAACGGGACCTCTTGGAACCCTTAAAAAGAGAAATGAACCAAGCCATCCAAGACTTCTATGGACCCTACCCCCTTGAGAGCCCCTACCTGGCCTCCATTGTAGACCAAGACCACTTTGACCGCCTGTTAAATTTAGCAAAAGAAGAAGGCATCTATAGAGAGGAAGATGCCTCTAGGGAAAATTTAAAATTCCGTCCCCAAGTTTTTGAAACCACCCCCCAAAGCCCCTTTATGCAAGAAGAAATCTTTGGGCCCTTTTTGCCTATGCTCCCAGTAGACTCCCTAGAAGATTGCCAAAAAATCATCCAAGACCACAAAAATCCCCTAGCCCTCTACCTCTTTAGCAAAGACCAAAAAGAAGTGGACTACGTTTTGGATGAAATTCCCTTTGGAGGAGGCGCCCTAAACGACACCCTCGTCCACCTTTCCACCGTCACCCTGCCCTTTGGCGGCGTAGGGCAAAGCGGCATGGGGTCCTACCATGGAAAATATTCCTTCGACACCTTCAGCCGCAAGGTTTCCTTTTTGCGAAAATCAGAAGCCATGGACCCCTCCCTTCGCTACCCACCCTATAAGGGCTTCGACCCTAGAAAGTTCTTTAAAAAATGAAAAAAATCCCCATTAACTACTACCAAGGTCAGGCCCTAGACCTAGCCCCAGACCTTCTGGGAAAAATCCTCTGCCACCAAACAAAAGGCGGTCTTTTGATGGGTCGGATTGTCGAAACAGAAGCCTACCTACAAGACGACAAGGCCTGCCATGCCTATGGTGGTAAAAAAACAAAACGAAACGCCCCCCTCTTTTTACCAGGTGGCCACATCTACACCTACTTTACCTACGGCATCCACACCCTCTTTAACATCGTGACAGGCCCTGAGGGAAACGCCCAAGCCGTTTTGATTCGGGCCCTAGAACCCATCCAGGGAGAAGAAACCTTTTATCAAAACCGATATCAAGTAAAGAAAGAAACCGCCAGCCCCTACCAGAGAAAAACCCGCTGGCACGGCCCCGCCCAACTCACCCCGGCCATGGAGATCACCCTGGAAGACAATAAAAAAACCCTAGACGGAGCCATTTACCTGTTGGATGACGGCTACCAAAAACCAGTAAAAGCCACCAAACGCATTGGCATCGACTATGCCCAAGAAGCTGTAGACTATCTCTACCGATTTATAGTAGATAAGTAAAGGGACAAGTAGGGGCGGCCCTTGAAGCCCTAGCCCGAAATCTTTGATTTTGTCGGCAGGTCTCATGCCAAGATTTCCTGTAAAAGCTTCGCTTGAACAGCTAGAAATCGACGGCTGTGCCGCCCAATAAAGCGCGAGAATAAAAAGATTGGTTTTGTAGGGGCGACCTTGTGTCGCCCGTTAAATAGAATGAATAGATATAGGTTTTGCAAAAAGGGCTGGACAGGCCAGCCCCTACAGTAGGGTAATAAATTTTGTAGGGGCGGCCCTGTGCCGCCCAATAAAGCGCGAGAATAAAACGATATGAGTTTTATAGGGGCGACCTTGTGTTGCCTGTTAAATGGAAAGAATAAAGAAGACAAGGGTTTTCACCCCAGGGTATCTTTTAAGGGTCAAAAAGATATCCTGGGGATTTTTTTGCCAGGTAAAAAAACCAAGGGATTCGTAAAAAAGATGTAAAGAGTAAGCGTTTAAAATGAAAAAAGTTCTAATAAATATAGAAAACCCCTATAGATTATAGTATAATACAGTTAGAGTCCTTGATAGGATAGGATATGGAGAAAAAAGGAGAGGAGAAAAATGAAAAGGTTCATTACAAAACCTTGGCGAAGATTTCTAAGCTTAGCCCTGGCAATCATTATGATGGTCACCATTTTGCCAGCAGGAATTTTTGCTCAAGATAAGGCTCAAGATAAGTTAGAATGGGCACCTGAAGAAAAGCGAGAAGCTGTAGCTGATGCTGCACCACCAGAAGACACATCGACAAGTGCCGATGAAAAAAATGCAGTCCACGGCTTTGTAGGTGTCCTAGTTGGTGGCGATATAAACGCTAATCTAAAGGAAGAAACAGGCCAAAGATTCAAACCAATTGAAGGGGTAAAAGTTTACTTCCAATGGTATGAAAAAAAGGGAAATAGAACTTCAC
>JASBZN010000026.1 GCA_029983435.1 Urinicoccus sp.
ATTACTTAATTTTCATAGGGAGGATTTATGAAACTAGATAGAAAATACGTATCGTTTTATTACGACCAATGTGAAGACTTTCCAGACTATACCATTGACCCCAAAAAAACCATGCTCCTTTTAGTGGACCTACAAAATGAATTTTGTCATTTAGAAGGAAAAGAAGCGAAAGAATTTAAAGAAGCAGGCCTTTGGGACCAATGGGAACCTTACTTTAACCGCCTACACGAATCTGTCATTCCCAATGCCAAAAAACTTCTAGACTTTTTCCGGGAAAATAATCTGCCTGTGAGCTTTGGACGGATTGCCTGTTTAAGAGAAGACGGCGAAGACCGGTCTTCTGTTCAAAAGACAGAAGGTTGGAACAACATGCTCATGCCTGTAGGTTCTTGGGCTGCTGAAATGGTAGAGGAATTAGCTCCAGAAAAAAATGAAATTGTGGTAAACAAAACTACAGATTCTGTCACTACTGGAACCAACTACCTTCAACTTCTTCGCAATATGGGAATTACTACTGTCGTTGTGGCAGGGATTGTAACAGACCAATGTATCGCCTCTACCGTTCGGGGCCTGGCAGATGAAGGTCTTCAAGTTCTAACAGTGGAAGATGCCTGTACTGCTGGGGATTTAGAACTCCATGATGCAGAGCTAAAAATTATGAATGTTATCTACACCTATGTTGTAAAGACCCAAGAAGCCATTGACCTCATTAAGAAGGAACTTTAATTGAGCTGGTAAAATTGCCCCTAACTAGGGCTTTAAAATTATTTTTTCTTCAATTTAAAACATTTATAAAGAAAAGGGACCAACTGGTCCCTTTTCTTGCTCTTTTAGAGCTTATTTTTTACTTTTTGCTTTGAGAGAAAGTTAAATAAAGAAATTTTATTTCCTCTAGCTTTATTATACTATCCATATAATTGATAGTCAATATCTTTTATCAATTAATTTCCCATTCTTCCACCTGGGCCCACAAACTCGCCAAGGTCTTTTGATAGGAAGTAAGGGTTTCTTTCATTTTTTCTTGATCCTCTTTTTTATAGGTCCCATCTAAAATATCTTCTCGGTCTTTATAAGGAAAGGCACTTTTAATTGCTTTCAGGGATTTTTCCACCTCTTGAAAGCGAAGGTCCAGCTCTTCTTGTAAATCCACTTCCCTAAAGCCAGGGTCTTGGGTTGGATCTAAGGAATCGCAAAGGACTTCCAGTCCCTTAACATTCCCCCAAAAATAGGCTCTTCTAGCTTGACTAAGTTCTTGGTTATGGGAATCCAAAAGAGAAAATCCTAACTTGTCTAAAATTTCATTGTAGAGGTCGTCTAATTGATCTTCTCTTTGCTGAGACTGAGGGTTTTCTCTTAGCCAGTCTTGGGCTAGGGTCAAGGCAAAGACATCTTTTAAGTCTTCCTGTATTTTTTCGGCTGTTAGGTCCAAGTTTTGGGTTTCTTTCGCTCTTAAATTTTTTAAATAGCTCTTTAAATAGGCGGCTTGGTCTTCTTTTATCTTTAACTGCAGTTTTAAGGGAAGACGGCGAGAGTCGTCTAGACTTTTTAACCGCATACAATCTCTGTAGAGTAATTTGTCCCGGTAAGCTAGGGCTAAAATAAAGGCCTTCATTTTACGGTCCAAATCTGCTTTGGTCTCTTCCACTATGGAAAGGGACTTCTTTTCTATTTGCCTATAGTCTTTTACTGCCATAAAAACTCCTTTCCTTTCTTCTTCCCCAAAGGGAAAATTTCTTTTGGGAATTTTTATTGAGATTTTAACCTTTAAGAAAGGAACGGGTCCCTCTAATCTTTCTTTACCCTTGTCCCCTTGTCTTAAACATCTGACCTAGGCTTCTTTTGACCTTCCTGGCACCCGGTTAAAGATACCCGTTACCATAAGGGCAATGGCACCATCTCCTGTGATGTTACAGGCGGTTCCAAAACTATCTTGTAGGGCAAAAATTGATAAAATCAAGGCTGTTCCTGTGTTATCAAAGTGTAAAACAGAAGTAATTAAACCTAAACTAGCTACTACAGTCCCTCCAGGAACTCCAGGAGCTGCAATGGCAAAAATTCCCAAAAGCAAAATAAAGAGAATCATGGAATTGGTTGGTGGGATTTGTCCATATAAGATTTTGGAAACTACCATAACAAAGAATGTTTCTGTTAAAACAGACCCACATAAGTGGGTGTTGGAACAGAGGGGAATGACAAAGTCTCGAATCTTTGGATCTAAAACTTTTGATTTTCTTGCACATTTTAGGGCCACTGGCACCGTTGCTGCCGAGGACATGGTCCCTACCGCTGTCATATAGGCAGGTGGATAGTATTTAAAAACCTCTTTGGGGGATGTTTTGGAAAAAAGTCCTCCCAAGCTGTAGAGGAGGGTCATCCAAATAAAGTGTCCTGCAAGAACCAATAAAATCACCTTAATAAAAATAGGGAATTGGCTTAAAAGAACTCCCTCATAGGATAGTCCTGCAAAGCTTACAGCAATGTACACAGGTAAAATGGCAATAACTACTTTTTCTACAATGGTTAGGACAATGTTATTGAGCTCTTTTAACAAATTCTCCCAGGTTTTTGAATTGGTCCAAATAACAGCAACCCCAAATAAAATTGCTGTCACTAAGGCCGTCATGACTGGCATAATGGGGGCAATTTCCAGCTTGAAAACAGACTCTGGAATCTTCACCCCTTCTGCTACCGCCGATTGAATATGCAGGCTTGGTATTAGGGCTCTTCCTGCTAGGAAACTAAATAGGGCAGCTCCCACAGAGGAAAGATAGCAAATAATTAGGGTCACAGATAAAATCTTTCCTGCTGATTCTTTTAAAGACACGATAGAAGGCGTGATAAACCCTAAAATAATCAAGGGAACAATATAGCCAATAAAGTCTCCAATAATTTGTTTCACCGCATCAATCAATTGAATAAGAGATTCATTCACTACTTTACCTAAAAAAATACCAATAAGAATAGCAACAAATAATTTAAATAGCAAGGAATGAAAGAATCCCTGTTTTTTCTTTTCCATATAAACCTCCTTTCAAGACTCCTGTCTTGTATTAAGAACCATTATACCACACTAAATCAGTGGTGTTTTATTTATTTTTAAGAATTTATAAAAAACCTATCTATGAAATTTCATAGATAGGTAACTTTTAAAAAGAATCTTTTTTCTTGCGAAATTCTTTAAATTCTTGAAAATTTCTGGCTAAGAAAAAGGGGTTACTTTTTCTTTCCAAGCCAATGGTTGTGGGTAGGGTGTTTTCTCCGTTTTCTCTAAGGTCTTTGGTCACTTCCAGTTCCTCATCAATATCTAGGTTGTCTGGAAAAAGATGTTTGGCAAAGAGTAAATTATCTAGGCTATACTCATGGCCAGGATAGACTTCCACCTCATCATCCAAGTCCTTAAAGATTTTTAAGGTGTCGTATTGAGCCCTGTAATCCCCTGTAAAAACGCGACCACATCCTGCCTTAAAAAGGGCATCTCCTGGAAAGAGTGCATTCTCTATCTGGTAGGAAACTCCTGCTTCGGTATGTCCTGGACTGGCTAAAACGTCGATTTTTTTCCCAAAGAGGCAGATTTCTTCTCCCCCTTTGACGTTGACATCATTTAAACTGTCCGTTTCAGAGGGCCCATAGCACAAGACGTTTGGCAACTTGGCCTTTAAGGCTTTTACTCCTCCAATATGATCTTGGTGGCAGTGGGTTAAGAGGATAATGGTTTGCTTTTTTTCTTGTCCCTCTAAGGCTTGAAGAACTGGCTCACTGGCTCCTGGATCCACAAGAATCCGTCCCTTTTCCAATTCTATCCACCAAATGTAGTTGTCTGAAAATGCTGGAATGCTTTGAATTTTCATTAATGGCCCCTCCTTTTAGTCTATTCATACCCAGTTTAAGACTTTTTAAGACGTCCTCTATGAAAATGCTGATGGTGGTGTCCTTGTCCGTAGTGGTTGTGGGGGTGGCTATGAGAAACTACTTTTTTTGTGATGTGTCCATGATTATAGGTATAAATCAAGTGTTGGTGAAGATGGTTGTGGGCCCTTCTTAGGGTATCTAGGACCACCAATGCTGAGCCTAAAATCATCAGTCCCAAGGCCAGGAAAAATTGCCCAGTAAGATGTTCGTTTAAAAAGACCACTGATAAGGCCACAGCAACAAAGGGGGCCAGAGCATACCAGGCACTGGTTTTTGCTGCTCCGATTTCCTCCTGGGCCTTGATATAAAAGAAAATGCTCAAACCATAGGCCAAAAATCCCAGGATCAAAATCTTCCCTAAATCGTCTGGCGTAGGAAAGCTCTCTGCCAACCAAATCCCCAGAAAAATAGACCCCAGCCCAGAACAAATCCCCTTAATAGCAACAATCTCCAGGGTGTTTTTATGGCTAATTTGCCGGGTGCAGTTGTTTTCAAAACCCCAGGATAGGCTGGCCAATAAAATTAAAAGAGACCCCCAAGAAAACTCCAGGCTCTCTTGTCCTTCAAAAGACAACAGGCCACTGGATAGGACAATGAAAAAAATAGCTAAACCTAAAAGTTTAGAAATTTTTTCCTTAAAAACAACCCAGGCAATCAAGGTGGTTGCCACAATTTCAAAGTTATTTAAAAGAGCTGCATTGGCTGATTTTGTCCTGGTTAAACCCATCATCAATAAAATCGGTGCAAGAATGTCTAAACAGATCATGCCTAAGGTATAGGGAAGATCTTCTCGGCTCAGAAGATTTCCCTCCTGCTTTCCTCTTAAAAGGTATATTCCTCCAATCCCGAGCCCAGCCCCTAAGTATAAAAAGCCTGCCATCATCATCGGACCATTGGAAGCTAAAAATTCCTTGGACAGAGGAATATTCATGGCATAAAGACAGGCTGCTAAAATAGCAAAAAATGTTGCTTGTATTTTTTTATTCATCTTATCCCTTTCTTTCTGATAAGATAATAATTATAAGATCTGTGGAAGAAAGGAGCTTTTTATGTACCAAACCACCTATTCCTCTCCCCTGGGACTCTTACAAATTATCTCAGACCAACAATTTATCTATGCTCTCCACATGAAGAACATTTCCCTTCACTATTCTGTGAAAGATACACCTCCAGCCCAGGCCTTAACGTCTTGGCTAGATGCTTATTTTCAAGGAGATTATCTAAATCCAAGCCGTCTTCCCCTCCAGCCCCTAGGAACATCCTTTCAAAAAAAGCTTTGGGCTCTTCTTGGCCAAATCCCCCCAGGTCAAGTCACCACCTACGGCATCTTAGCCCAAGTTTTTGCCAAAACCTATGGGTATGAAAAAATGTCCCCTCAAGCAGTTGGCTCTGCCTTAGGGAAAAATCCCCTTCCTCTCGTTCTTCCCTGCCACCGGGTCATCGGGACAGACAAATCCTTAAAGGGCTATGCCTATGGGCTAAAAATCAAGAACGAACTTTTAAAAAAAGAGGGGATAAGACTCCATAAAGGAAGGGTCTTAAATCCTATTTTTACTTCTTTTGACGCCTTGAAATAAGACTTATTCCTTCTTTTATTTTATCTCTTTTTAGAAAATTTTGCTAAAAAAAATAAGCACATCTTTTCATGTGCTTATGCTAAAAGGCCCAAATGATCGATTAAGACTTTGGCCCCAATTAAAATTAACAAGACTCCTCCAAGAATTTGCGCCCCTCGTTCAAATTTTTGTCCAAACTTAAAACCCAGACAGACCCCAATAAAGGATAAAACAAAGGTGCATACCCCAATAAAGAGTGCGGATACATAAATATTTACCTTTAAAATAGCAAAAGTTACCCCTACAATGAGGGCATCAATGCTAGTTGCCACAGCCAAAGGAATCATCTCTTTTGGCGTAAAATCTGCTGTCACTTGGTCCTCTTCTTTAAAGGATTCTACAATCATATTGACTCCCAAAAAAGCCAATAGACCAAAAGCAATCCAGTGGTCCCAAGCTTGGATTTTGGAATAAAAGGCAGAGCCTAAAAAATAGCCAATTATTGGCATAAAGGCTTGAAAACCCCCAAAGTATAAACCAGTAATGACCCCTTCCTTGGCCCTCACCTCTTTCAAACTCAATCCTTTACAAAGGGCCACAGAAAAAGCATCCATGGATAAACCCACTGCAGTAACCAATAAGGCAAAAAAATCCATATAACCTCCCGAAATACCTATACGTTAACTATTAGTATATAAAGTATGGGACAATATTTCAAATAAAATCTTGCCTACAATAAAAAAAGTCCTTCTCTTTCTAGAAGGACTTTCCCATGCAATTTTTAAATTTTATGGTATTTTTTCTTTTGCTTTTTCCAATGCATCGATAGAAAGAGCGATTAGCCCTAAGGATAATAGAACTAAGACCGTATCCTGGGACACTTCTTTTAAGATTAAAAGAACCAAACTTGCTACTCCCATGGCCAAAGCAAAACCCTTCAGGACCCATCCTTTAAGCTCATTCAAACCCATTCTTTAAATCCCCCTTTTTATAATTGTAGGTAGACTTCTTTTACATATCCATTTTATCATGGTCAACTAAAGTTTTTTTAAACTGGATGTAAGTTTTTGATAAAATTAAGGGCTTATTTACTGTCCTTTTTGAAAAGATAATAGACAACAATGAGGGGAGCAAAAAGAGTTCCTTTCTTCAAACAAGTATGTACAACTTTTGCTTGCAGGCTGGATGCTTCCCTTTTTCTTTATTTGAAAATACTTTCCCTCGGTATATAATGGAAATAAGTTTATTTTAATAGAAAAATGTTTCGACCTTTCTTGGGATGATTTAAACCCAAACTTTTTGAATTGAAAAATAAAAATCATGGAGGTGTTTAATGGATCCTATTTACATTTATCAATTGATCTTCCTATTTTTTGCCTATTCTCTGGCTGGTTGGATCATCGAAGTAACTTTGAAATATTTTCAATACCACCGTTTTATCAACCGGGGTTTTCTCATTGGCCCCTACTGTCCTATTTATGGCGCAGGGGCTGTTTTAGTTACTGTCCTCTCTGATCTTTTGGCTCCGTATGATTCTTCCTACGGAACCAGCTTCCTTCTTTCTTTTTTCTTTTGTGGTGGTTTGGAATACTTAACAAGCCTACTTCTAGAAAACCGCTTCCACGCGCGCTGGTGGGACTATTCCCAAAAACCTATGAACCTCCATGGTCGGGTTTGGATTGGAAACCTCATCCTCTTTGGCTTAGGCGGTATGGCTATTGATAAAATCTTCAATCCTTACCTTTTTACTTATCTTTCCTTGCTTTCCCTGAAACAAATCCAAGTCATCAGTCTTGTTATTGTCCTCCTTATGGGAACAGACTACTTGGTTTCCCACTTTGTTATTCAGCTTCTTAAAGAAGGAATTGAACGTTCTGAAGCGGATCAAAGTGAGACCATTGCCAAGGAAGTGCGGTATCTTTTGGAAAATAAATCTGTTCTCCATCGCCGTTTGATCAACGCCTATCCAGAACTTACCTTCCGTACCGAGCGGGTAAAGGCCCGGTTAGAAAGAATTCGAAGGAACACAGAAAATCTCCGTCTCCTTGCCAACAATAAACTCGATTCCATTTCCGATCACTTAGAAGAAACCTACGAAACCATGGAAAAAAATTTAGTTTCTACCAGGAGCCTACAACGGCGGATTATCGACCTGCAAGATGAACTGATCCAAGCTCTTTTAGCTGAAAACCTTACAGACCAAGAAAAAGACCGTCTTTTAAAAGAGTTAGGAGAAGAAAAAGAGCTCTTGAAAAAAAGAGACGACCACAACCTATCTAAATTCCTTTCCAATGGGTTGGAATAAAAAAATTCCCTTACAGACTCGTCTGTAAGGGAATTTTTTCTCTCTTCTACTTTGTTTTATTGTCTTTGTCTGCCAACAGGTCAAAGAGGGTTTTGGTGTATTCTGTAGGATTTTTAACCGTTAACCCCTCAATCAGTCTTCCTTGATTATAAAGGAGCTTGGTGTATTTTTTCAAATTCTCCTTATCATCTTTTAAAGAAAGGAGCTTTTGATAAATGGGGTGATTTTTATTAATTTCCAAGACCTTTTCTGCTTCCAGATCTTGTCCTTGGAGTTGAAGGACTTTTTCCATTTCAATAGAAATTTCTCCTCGGCTTAACAGGCAAAGAGGATGGTCTCCCAAATCTTCTGATGTCTTTACTTCCACAACCTCTCCATCTAAAATTTCTTTCATCTCTTTAAAAAGGCCCTTTTCTTCTTCTGTATGCTCTAGGTCCTCTTTCTTTTCTGTATTGATGGAAGAAAAAGCCTTGCCCTTATAGTCTTGCATGACCTTTAAAACAAACTCGTCAAGAGGGTCCAAAAGATAGAGAACTTCTAAATTTTTCTTGTCCATTCCTTCTTTTTGGGGCAATTGGTCAATGCTTGCCAAGCTGTCTCCAGTGGCATAATAAATTCGATCTTGGTCTTCTTCCATTCTTTCCAAATATTCATCCAAGGTTACATATTCTTTTTCTTTGGAAGAAACAAAGACTAAAAGGTCTCCATACTTTTCTTTTTCCCCACCAAAGGACTCATAAATAGCCGTCTTAAAAGTAGTTCCAAAGGCCTTGTAAAAAGTAATATAGTCTTCTCTTTTGTTTTTTAAAAGGTCTAGGAGCTTTTCTTTGATTTTCTTTTCAATATTTTTTGAAATAATTCGCAATTCCCGGTCTTCTTGCAATATTTCTCTAGAGATATTGAGATTTAAATCTTCGGAATCAATTACCCCTGTAACAAAGCTAAAGGCATCTGGTAGCAGTTGTTCACACTTATCCATAATTAAAACGCCATTGGAATAGAGCTTCAAGCCTTTTTTAAAGTCTTTGGACCGCCAATTAAAGGGCTCCATAGAAGGGATATAGAGGATTCCACGGTAGTTTACTACCCCTTCCACATTCATATGAATATGGGCCAAGGGTTCATCAAAGCCAAAACCTTCCTCATGGTAAAAGTTTATATAATCCTCTTCTGACAGGTCTTTTTTTGCCTTTTTCCAAATGGGAACCATAGAATTTAAGGTATCCACTTCTTGATAATTTTCATATTCTGGCGCAGCATCTGGATCTTGATTTTCTTTTTCCACCAGTCGAGACTTGGTCATTTCCATTTGAATGGGATAGCGAATATAGTTGGAATATCTTTCCACCATTTCCTTTAGCTTATATTGGTCTAGAAACTGGTCATAATTCTCATCCTCTTCATTTGCTTTTAAGTGAAGGCAAATAGTTGTTCCACTTTCTTCTTTATCTTTTTCCTCAATAGAAAAACCTTCCACCCCTTGAGATTGCCAGTGGTAGCCTTGATTTTCGTCAAATCTTCTTGTATAGACATCCACCTTATCCGCTACAAGAAAGGCAGAATAGAAACCCACACCAAATTGACCAATTAGCTCTGATGAATCTTCTTGATCCTCTTGCAATTTTTTCTTAAATTCTAAGGATCCACTTTGAGCAATGGTTCCTAAGTTTTCCATTAAGTCTTCTTTGTTCATCCCAATACCATGGTCCTGAATCGTCAACGTTCTTTCTTCTTTATTGGGTATTAACTCAATCACATAGTCTTCTTTAGAAAATGTTAAGTCTGGATTGGTTAAGGACTCATAGTACATCTTATCCGTTGCATCGGATGCATTGGAAATCAGTTCTCGTAAAAAAATCTCTTTATTGGTATAAATGGAATGAATCATCAGCTCCATTAAGCGCTTGGACTGCGCTTTAAATTCATAATTCATAAACATCCTCCTTTAGCACTCTTCTAACTAGTCTGCTAATATTCTAGTCCAAAAAACCTTCCCTGTCAACTCAGACGTAAGGAGCTTCGATAAACAGCTACAACTCTTTCTCTCTTATGGGATGAAAGCTCTATAAAAAAAACCTCCTTACTGGTTTTTTCAGTAAAGAGGGCCCCTATCAATCCATGGAAGTTCTTTTGTTTATAAGATTCTTTGCCAAGTCTTCTAAGGATTAAAAAAAAGTCTTGACCTAAAGGCCAAGACTTTTCACTCTTATTTTTTTGGAATCTTACCACTTCTAGGATTGGCAGCTGTGTTATAGCGAATAAAGTTTTTGTTAAAGATCCGATTTCTTTCTTTAATCATCTTGTAGGGAGATTCAATGGACAAGCCGTTTTCTATGGCAGAGTGGATATAATAGGGTGTGTTCCCATTTTTTCCCATGTAGATTCCTACGTGGTTAAAGCCCAGGTAAAAATTCGGACTATGGACAAAGACCAAGTCTCCTGGCCAAATTTGATTGAAATCAGCAGGAACTTTTTGTCCTCCATATTTTTCACAGTCTTGGTATTGGGCTCGAACCATTTCATAGCCCTTGTGTTTTCGCATATCTACATCATTAGGGCCAGGAACTCGGATGCCAAATTCCTTGTAGGCGGAATAAACATTGCCACAGCAGTAAACCCCTGCTGGATTTCTAAGGTCGGTACCAAACCAGTTGAAGGGCCAGCCTTCAAAAGATGCAGCAAAGTTGGCAATTTCTTGACCTCTAAAGCGCAAGGCTTGGTCTGGACCTTCTAACCACTTGTTCGATAATTCTTCTTGGTCTGGATAGTGCCAGTAAGTTACAAGCTTTTTATAGCCTCCTGGACGATTCCCTTCTCGGACACCACCATCTTTGCCGAACCAATAAACATTTTTCCCTGTAGAGAAAATTCCATCCCGATACATTCTGTGATCCATGGGGGAGAAGTAGTAGAACTTCCCATCTATCTTTTTCCAACCCCGGGCCAGACCTTTTTCTGCATCTGCATAGTAGGTTTCGCCATTTTCTTTAAAAAATCCTTTTTTTAAGCTTCCATCATCGTTTAAAAGGTAGACCTGCTCTTGAACTTGTACTCGTCCACCCTTTACTTGGGACCGGCGAATTTTTTCCCCTGTTTGTGGATTGAACAAATAGGTAGATCCATTCTCCTGAACCATTTGAACACTTTGTAAATTAACTGCCTTGGGTTCTTCTCCTAAGGTCCGAAGAAGAAAACTTACGGCTTGCGCTCTACTTAGGGTTTCTTTTGGTGCAAAAAGATTTCCTTGGTAGCCATAGACCACCTTGTTTTGTGTCAAATCCCGCACAGAAGAAATAAAAGCCCCTTGAATTTGATCCTTATCTTGATAGGGTAAATCAGAAGTATTTCTTCCATTTTCCGCCTTGTTGTTCATTACATTACTTACAAGGTCTACTGCATCTTCCAGTTTTTCTCCCTTGGCCAAAGTGTTTTTTAATAGGTTGATATGGTCTAAAACAACCACGGCTTCTTCCCGATGGATGGGTTCTTGCGGGTTTAATTTGTTTCCTGGAAAGGCCAAACGTAAAATCCCCGTTTGATCTGCCTTTTTTAGGATATCCTTGCTCCAAGCCAGGCTATCTAGGTCTTGGTAGCTAGCTTGTCTACCTAAGTCTTCCCCTTGCAACCCCAAAGATTGATAGGCCATGGTAATAAATTCTGCCCGAGACATTTCTCCATCTGGGCGA